>USJY01000154.1 GCA_900555065.1 uncultured Eubacteriales bacterium | reverse complement strand
GATCACGCGCTCCATGCGGCTGAAGCCGATGCGGAACTGGTTTTGCAGCAGCTCGCCCACGCTGCGCACGCGGCGGTTGCCGAGATGGTCGATGTCGTCCGGCTCACCGATGCCGTGCGCCAGGCAGCACAGATAGTTGATGGACGCGAACATATCGTCCGCGATGATGTGCTTCGGGATGAGCAGGTCGAGGTTTTCCTCGATGGCTTCCTTGAGCGCGTCGCCCTCGTACTGCTCCATGAGCTGGCGCAGGATCACGCCGCGCACGAGCTCCTTGACGCCGAGCTCGGCGGGATCGAAGCCGAGGCGCGGCTGCTGCTGCGCGGCTACGATGCGGGCAGGCTTGTAAAGGAAGGGGTGCGCACGGCCATTGCGGGCCGGACGAACGCGGGCAAGTCCTCGCTGATGAACCTGCTTTCGGGCGGCGAGCACAGCATTGTCACCGACGCGCCCGGCACCACGCGCGATATTGTGGAGCGCCAGGTGAGCGCGGGCGGCGTGAAGCTGATTTTACAGGACACGGCCGGACTGCGCCGGGCTAGAGCGGAGGCGGAAAAGATCGGCGTGGCGCGCAGCCTGGAAGCGGTGGACGCCGCCGCGCTCGTGTTGTGCGTTTTCGACTGCAGCAGGCCGCTGCACGCCGACGACCGGCTGCTTACCGAACGGACGGCGGACAAAGACCGGATTGCCGTACTCAACAAGTGCGATCTGCCGGTTAAAATTGATTTGAAGTATATTCAGGATAATTTTAAACATATAGTTTATACAAGCGCGCTGCGCGGGACGGGTATGGACGAGCTGGGCGCATGTATTGCGCGCATGTATCTGCACGGCGCGCCGGCCGACGCGGATCTGCTTTTTTCCGAACGGCAGTTCGGCTGCTTGGAACGGATGGCGGCGGCAGTGGAAAGTGCGCGCCGCGCGCTGCGCGCCGGCGTGACGCTGGACGCGGTCGGCGTGCTCATAGACGACGCGATTGCGAGCGCGGGCGAAATTACGGGCGCGAACGTGTCGGAAGACACGGTCAGGCGTATATTTGAGCGTTTTTGCGTTGGAAAATAAGTATAACGGATATGCAAATATACAGAATGTATTTTTGCGCCTGCTGGTCCGGCGGGCGGCGGCTGCCGCTGCCGGGCCATCCGCCGCGCCGGACAGAAAGGCTTTGGCGCGTTTGCGGCGGTACGGCGACGGCGCGGCGTTTGGCGCGCGGCTGCGCGCCGGGGCAGGCATGGATATAGCCCACGCGCTACGGCGGTCGGCCGATTCCTGCTGAAGAAAACGGCTGCTGCGCGGCAAAGCCGGGCGCGGGGGGAGACGCGCCGTTTTATCTGTGAGGAGGAAACTGATTGCAGTACTACCATGCGGGCGATTATGACGCCGCGGTGATCGGGGCGGGACACGCCGGAATTGAAGCCGCGCTGGCTTTGGCGCGGCTCGGCCTGCGCACCGTCCTGTTTACGCTGAATATGGACGCGGTGGGGAACATGCCCTGCAACCCGTCGATCGGCGGGACGGCGAAGGGCCACCTTGTCCGTGAGATCGACGCGCTGGGCGGCGAGATGGGACTTGCGGCGGACGAGACGTTTATCCAGTCGCGCATGCTCAACCGCGGCAAGGGCCCGGCCGTTCATTCCCTGCGCGCTCAGATTGACCGGCGCGCCTATCAAATGCGCATGAAACGCGTGCTGGAACGGACGGAAAACCTGTCCCTGCGCCAGGGCGAGGTCACGGCGCTGGAACTGGACTGCGGCGGCAATGTTTGCGCCGCGCTGACGCGGACGGGCGGCCGCTACGCCGTGCGGGCCGCCGTGATCGCGACGGGGACATACCTGAACGGCCGGGTCATTATCGGAGAAGCGGTATACGAGAGCGGGCCGGACGGGATGCAGGCCGCGTCACGACTGGCGGACTGGCTGGCCGGGCAGGGACTGGCCCTGCGCCGGTTCAAGACGGGAACGCCGGCGCGGATTCTGAAACGCAGCGTGGATTTTTCCAAAATGGAAGTGCAGAAGGGCGACGAGCCGGTCACGCCCTTTTCGTTCTGGAGCGCGCCGACGCACGGCAATCTTGCGGACTGCCACCTGACCTATACCAATGCGCGCACGCACGGCGTTATATTGGAAAACCTGCACCGTTCGCCGTTGTTTTCCGGCGTTATCGAGGGCGTGGGGCCGCGCTATTGCCCAAGCATTGAGGACAAGGTAAACCGCTTTCGGGATAAGCCGCGCCACCAGCTCTTTGTCGAGCCCATGGGACTGGATACGGAGGAGATGTATTTACAGGGCATGTCGTCTTCGCTGCCGGAGGACGTTTACCTGGAAATGATCCGGACCGTGCCCGGGCTGGAGCGCGCCGAGATCATGCGCAGCGCCTATGCCATTGAGTACGACTGCGTGGACCCGCTCGAGCTGCAGCCCACTCTGGAGTTCAAAAAAATAGGCGGGCTGTACGGCGCGGGCCAGTTTAACGGCAGTTCCGGCTATGAGGAGGCGGCCGCGCAGGGGCTGATCGCCGGGATCAACGCGGCGCTGCGGATCAAGGGCGAGCCGCCCTATATTCCGCTGCGCAGCGAGAGTTATATCGGCGCGCTGATCGACGACCTTGTGACCAAGGGAACGGAGGAGCCATATCGGATGATGACTTCGCGCTCCGAATACCGGCTGCTGCTGCGGCAGGACAACGCCGACCGCCGCCTGACCGAGACGGGGCGACGGCTCGGGCTGATCGATGACGCGCGCTATGAAAAGTACCAGGATAAGTGGAATAAAATAGAACGGGAACAGGCGCGCGTCCGCACAGTGACCGTGCCGCCGTCCGAGGCTGTCAACCGCCTGCTCACAGCCTGCGGCAGCGCGCCCATAACCACAGGTGTTCGCCTTTCGGAGCTGATCCGGCGGCCGGAGCTGGGATACGCGGCCCTTGCGCCCTGCGATCCGGACAGGCCCGACCTGCCGGCCGACGTGCAGGAGCAGGTTGAGATTTCGCTCAAGTACGAGGGGTATATCCGCCGCCAGCAGGCGCAGGTCGAAGCCGCGCGGAAGCTGGAGGCGCGCCGACTGCCTCAGGACGCGGATTACGAGTCCATACAGGGCCTGCGCATCGAGGCCAGGCAGAAGCTGAGCCGTGTGCGGCCGCGTTCGCTCGGACAGGCCGCGCGCATTTCAGGCGTGAGCCCGGCCGACGTTTCGGTGCTCATCCTGTGGCTGCGCGCAAGGGAACAGCGACGCGGGAAAGAGGACGGCGCGCCGCAGGACGCGCCGGAGGCGTAAGCCGACGCGCCCGGCCTGCGGGCGGATCGCATGGGGCGCACGGCGCGGGACGCCGGCGGGGCCGGCCGGAAAAGGCGTTGTTTTTTCCGTCATGCAGGGCCGTACCACGGCTTCCGAGCGATGGACGGCGGCGCCTGATTTTCGGGCTGGGCTGTGTGCGGCGCGGCCTGTGGCGCGCCCGCAATCCACGCCCGGCAATCCGCGCCCGGCAATCCGCGCCCGGCAAGGCGCTGTCATGCGGCGCGGTTCGGGGTAGCGCCGCGGTACTGTGGGCGGCTTGCCGCGCTATACGCGCGCCGGAACTTTTCGGCAGGGGGCTTAAATACCCCGGACGGTTGGCGATGGCTTTTGGACCGGCCCAAAAGCCGCGCGCCATGCCGCCGGGTTCGCTGAATCCGGCGAAGCGGCCTTGCGCGGCGGCGCGCGGGTCGCAAAATGCGGCGGCGCGCTTCGCATCCCGATCCTCGTTCGCGGAACAGGACCGGTGGCGCCTTGGGCGGCTGGATGATTTGTTCCGGTTTGTGTCGTCCGCTTCAGCAATCGGCGCGCATTTGTTAATATAATCCCATGAATCCTGACAGGTGGTGTTCGCAGTGAAATTCGCGTTTCTTATTATGGGAGATTTTGACTGTAAAATTGATAATGCGCAGATCGGCAACGGTTCCGCTCAAATTGTAGGCGTATCAAATATGGAAGAAGCTGTTTTCGCTGCCAAAGAACTTTATGAAAATGGAATTAACTGCATTGAATTGTGCGGTGCGTTTGGCAAAAATGGCGCAAAAGAGATCGTCAAGGCAACGGAGAATAGAATTCCAATCGGATATATAACGCATTTGCCGGAACAAGACGAATTGTACAGAGCCGTTTTTTCTTAACTGAAACGCCGCATTGGCAGGCGCGCCGCGCCCGCGACCGGCTGACAGGGGAGCGGGCCGCTGTCCGCAAACAGGAGGTAGCCTGCCGCCGTCTTATACGGCAGTGGGAAAGGGGAGAAATATGACCGACGAGAAAACCTGGCTTATGGAATATATGGAAACGTTTGCGGCCGCGCGCGGTCTTGCGCTGCCGCCCGGCGCGGCCGAGCGGTTTTACCGCTACGCCGCGTTCCTGCTTGCACAGAATGAGAAAATGAACCTCACCGCGCTGAAGACGCTGCAGGCCGTTGCCGACGGGCATTTTCTGGACAGCCTGGCGCCTGCGGCCATGGGGCTGATTCCGGATGGGAGCCGCATTATCGATATTGGCTGCGGGCCCGGCCTGCCCGGGCTGCCGCTGCGCTTTGCGCTGGAAAACAGCGAAGTGACGCTGGTGGACAGCCAGCGCAAGCGGGTG
>USJY01000153.1 GCA_900555065.1 uncultured Eubacteriales bacterium | reverse complement strand
GTTTGCATCCCCCTTGAGCACGGCAATGTCGCTGTTGTTGTCCCGGCCGCGAACCGCCGCCTCATAGGACACCGTATTGTCGTTCATGATAATCGTGATCTTTGTCGCGTTGTGGATGACATGCGCGTTGGTAATAATATATCCGTCCTCGCTCATGATAATGCCGGTGCCAAGACCGGTGCCCCCTTCGCCGTCAGCCAGAATCATGACCACGGAAGGAGAGACTTTTTTATAGATTTCGGAAACGGTAAGCGAAGGCTCCGCCGCGCCCTCTGTAATAATGACTTCGGGCGCGTCGTCAAGCAGCTCCGGTTCGGACGCCCCCTGGGAGGACTGGGACGGCTGCTGCGGAGCCTGAGACTGACCGCCCGACGACTGCTGCGACGACGAGGGCGGCGCGGCCGGACGTTCGGAGTACCGATTCAGCCACACAAACGCGCTCACCACGCCTACAAATAAGAACACAATGACGGAAACGGCCGCTATCAGACCGGTGCGGCGGCGCCGTTCATTCTTTTTCTTTTGTTCCATATAGTCGTATTCTCCGTATGGGCCCTGCCGTTGTGGCGTGTCGTTCACGTTTTATCCCCCATTGCATATTTATTGCGGCTGTAAAAAGGCCCGCACGTATATAGTATATTCCGCAGAGGTTTCGCACAGAAGCGGTTTCGGCAAACAAATCAAATAAAGCAACGCCTATTTCGTAAGCTTGCCGGGCCTTTCGCCGTCGCCTTTTTTCAAGGCGTTCTCGCCCTTGTCGCCCCTGGTAAACAGGCCGGTTTCCTTCTTCACCAGTTCCAGGGTAAAGGCAAATTCGGTATAGGCGCCCGGAATCGATTCCACGCCGATCTCGCCGCGGTTCATGTTGACGAGCATTTTCGCAATATACAGGCCCAGCCCCATCCCCTCGCGGTCCAGACCCCGGGATTTATCGCTCTTGTAGAAGCGGTCGAATATAAAGGGTATTTCTTCCGGCGCTATGCCCGGCCCTGTATTGCGGATTTTCACGGAAGCGAACTTGTCGGATTCCACCGCAGTTTCAATCGTAATCCCGCCGTGCATGGGCGTATACTTAACGGAATTGCCTATTATATTTATCAGAATCCGGTAAACCGCGTCTTCATCCGCCAGGACGATAATCTTATCGTCAAGCGTGAAATTCAGCGCGATGTCCTTCTCTTCAATCGACATTTCAAAAGTAAGAAGTACGCGCTTTACGATTTCGTTGATGTTGAGCGGACGCATGTTCATTTCCACCTGGCCGCCCTCCAGGCGCGTAATATCCAGAATAGAATCGACCAGCCGGCTCAGGCGGCGGATTTCATCGGAGACACGGCGCAGATATATCGTCTCCCGTTCGCGCGGGATGGTCCCGTCCAGAATCCCGTCGATAAAACCGGAAATCGTCGTCATCGGCGTTTTCAGGTCGTGTGAAATGTTCGCCATAAAGCCGCGCCGGCTGCTCTCCATCTGCTCGAGCGCGTCCGCCATGGTGTTGAACGATATGCAGAGCTCCGAAATTTCATCGTTCCCGCTGATGCGCACCCGCTTTTCAAAATTTCCGGCCGAGAACTGATTCAACGCTTCACGCATTTCCAAAAGCGGTCTGGTCAGACGTTTGATGCCCATATAGATGAACAGGAACGACAATGCGAGCACACCGCAGACGGAAAGCAGGAAGAAACGCGTAATCACCACAATCATCGTAGACATGGAGGAAGTAGGCGTGGATATGAACACATATCCGATCACCTGGCTGTCCACAATGCCGTTTGCGTCTTCCAGTATGGGTACGCCGACCGTGTACCGGCTCTCGCCATAATAACCGAAAAACGTACCGGTTGCCTGGTACACGTTTGTACTGTCGATCTGTTCAATCGCCTTGTAGTTTACAATCTCTACGTCCCGGAGCATATACTCCTTTTTATCAGAAAAGAGCAGGCATTCGTCGTTGTTTTCGCTGAGGATAAATATGTCGCTCGTACCGTTTTCGTCCACCAGCTTAATCGTGTCGCTGAACATCTCGAAGCTGGCCCGCTTATCCTGATTATACAGGCGCTGCTTGTACAGTTCAATGGGATTTGCGCGCATATTGGACACATACAGCGAAATGTTGCACGCGTTGTTATAGATGCGCTCGCGCTGCTGCGCGATAAAATAGTTTGCGGTCATAACGAGAAGGATCATTCCGAGAAAGGTAAAACACAGAATGATCGTTATCGCCGTGGTGACGAAGTATTTGGAGAAAATGCCTTTAAACATATATACCCTCCGGGTACGACAGTTTTATTCCGGGTCTCTCAGCTCAAATTTGTACCCGACTCCCCAGACCGTCTTGAGGTTCCACTGCGGGGACACGACGTCCAGCTTTTCACGCAGGCGCTTGATATGCACGTCGACCGTACGCGAATCGCCGTAATATTCAAAGCCCCAGACTTCGTCAAGAAGCTGGTCGCGCGTATAGACTTTATTGGGGTTCGACGCGAGGTGGAACAACAGCTCCAGTTCCTTGGGCGGCATTTCTACTACTTTGCCCTTGATGCGCACTTCAAAGCTGACCTTGTCAATAATCAAATTGTCATACTCAATGCGCAGCTTTTCTTCGGCCGCATTTGTCGAACGGCGCAGGATCGCCTTGATGCGGGCCAGCACTTCCTTTGCGTCAAAGGGCTTGACAATATAGTCGTCGGTGCCGAAATCAAAGCTTTGCAGCTTGTCGAAACTCTCCGCCTTCGCAGTGATCATGATAACCGGCACATCGCTTGTCTTGCGGATTTCCTGCAGCACATGCATCCCGTCCTTTTTTGGCATCATAATATCAAGCAGGATAAGGTCGGGATTGTAATGCCTGAACTTTTCAAGCGCGGCCTCCCCGTCCAGCGCGATCTGGACGTCGTATCCGTCTTTCTCCAAATACAGCCTGAGCAGTTCGCATATGTTCTCGTCGTCATCGACGACCAATATCTTAATATTCGCCATAATATTCAACCTCCTTTTTGTTCTATTTTATACCGTATACAGCGGCGGCAGAGTGAATAAATTGTAAATTATGAACAAGCTATCGTTCGGTAGCCAAAATAGACGCGGCGCAGCCCGGAAATCCATGGATTATCTTGACCTGCGCGCGGGATAATGGTATAATAAATATACATGTATGGAGGCGGAACTAATATGGCAACCGGCACAAAAACAATTGCACAAAACCGGCAGGCGCATCACGAGTATTTTATACTGGATCAGTTTGAAGCCGGTATAGAGCTTGTGGGAACTGAAGTAAAATCCATTCGGCAGGGCCGCGTAAACCTGAAAGACGCCTACTGCAGCATCGACCGCGGCGAGCTGTTTCTGAACGCCATGCATGTAAGCCCTTATGAGCAGGGCAATATATTCAACCGAGATCCGCTGCGCAAGCGCCGCCTGCTCATGCACAAAAAGGAGATTATGAAACTCCTGGGCCAATCCAAACAGGAGGGGCTGACCCTCATCCCCCTGTCTCTTTACTTTAAAGGGCCGCGCATAAAAGTTGCAGTCGGTTTATGCAGGGGAAAAAAGCTTTATGACAAGCGCGCCGATCTCGCCGCGAAAGACGCAAACCGCGAAATGCAGCGCGTTGTCAAGCAACGGCAGCAAGGCTGATTGCATTATTATAGTTATATAAGGGGGCGTAATGGTTTCGACGTGGGTGTTGCACTGTAACTGGCGGGTGGCGTTCGCGAAAATCGCCTAAAACGTTCGCAATTTAAAAATAAACGCTAACAAGAATTTAGCTTACGCTGCCTAATTTAATTAGGTAGCCGTCCCTTCCCCGAACGCCGCGGCGGGGTCTGGGGCGTCACTGAGCGGCCACCATGACCATGTTAAGATTTGCGCATGGCAGGACAAATGAATCTACTAAGGCCGTAAGCCTGCAATTAGGCGTGCGGCCAAGGGAATGTTAATATAATTGCTACGCCCGTAGATGGTTGCAGGAATTCGCCGGCGGACGGGAGTTCGATCCTCCCCGCCTCCACCAAATACAGGAGAACCCACTGAAATCAGCGGGTTCTCTATTTTTCTTACACGTTTTATACACGTTTTTTCAATGAAAAGCCCCTCTTTCGTCGCTCTCCGAATTATGGAGGGACTACTAAGACGGGGCGTGTTTAAATAAGCGTGTTTAAGGTATAGTTACCTTATCTCCCACATAAATCAGATCGGGATTCTTGATCTGCGGGTTTGCGGCGATCAGCGCGTCAAGCTCTACGCCGTACTTTGCCGCGATGCCGGAAAGGGTATCACCAGATTTGACGACATAGACCGTACCACCTGTCTCTCGTGCAGCAATCCAGCCTGTGACCTGTCCAATTTTGCCTATATTCTCCTTTTTATTCGTTATACGGATTCGTCCGTTCACCGCTTCCTTATCCCACCGGTAATATGTGCCGGTTACTGTCCCAGACCTGCGCTTGGAATCGGAGGCTGCATATAGCGGTTCGTCTTTCAGTGAAAGTGCTTCGCTCGGAACAGGTGCGGGCTTGTCCTCGCCGGTATATGTCAGTACGCCTTTTGTCGCAGCGGCGTTACTCGAAAGCTCCTACTCGGAGAACCGGTATACGTATTTCTGCG
>USJY01000152.1 GCA_900555065.1 uncultured Eubacteriales bacterium | reverse complement strand
GTAATAACGCTTGCCCGGATAACCCTCCGCGTATTTATTCGTAAGCGGCGAACCCATGGCTGCCATTACGGCCTCCGAGACAAAGTTCTCGCTTGCGATCAGCTCGATATTCCTGCGCTGGCGGGCGAGTTCGTCCATCATGGCGGCGGCCATTTCCGGGTCGAACGCCTGCAGATACTCCAGATTCTTCAGCATGAAACACACTCCTTAGCGTATAAAAATAATTGATAAATCACTAATAATCTATTATACAACAGAAGATATGTTAAGACAATATCCGCTGCGGAAAAAAGTCGAGCGAATTTTGGGGGCTTTCCCGCGAAAACACTCGACAATTGCGGGTTTGTCTGGTATACTGCTAATGAATCGTGGAAAATTTATCAGAATAAGGATGCAGAATGGACGTTGTATTATTAATACTCAGAATTCTTATGAAAGTTCTGACCGCCTTTTGGGTTATCGTGCTTGGCTGGCAGCTCATCGTCGGCCTGTGCGGGCTGTTGCCTCTGAAAAACAAGTTCCGGCAAAAACAGGGCAAGGTACAGCGTACCCACCGGTTTGCGGCGGTGATCTGCGCTCGTAACGAGGAGCCAGTCATCGGCAAACTGATCGAATCGCTACAACAGCAGAATTACCCGGCTGAGTGCCTGCATATTTTTGTCGTGGCAGACAACTGCACCGACAATACCGCGGACGCTGCGCGGCGCGCAGGCGCTGAGGTCTTTGTTCGCAACGATACCGAGCGCGTCGGGAAGGGGCATGCGCTTCGGTACGCGGTGGACAGGCTGCGTGCCGAATATCCGGACAGGTTTGACGCGCTCGCCGTGTTTGATGCGGACAACCTTGTTTCCGAGGACTTTTTCTGGTCGGCAAACCGCGCGCTCTGCGATGATGCGGACGTGGTTACGGGAAATCGGATTGCGAAGAACCCGTACGACACCTGGGTGAGCGGCTGTTACAGTATTTTCTGGAATATCACCATGCGCCTGTTCGACGATGCGCACAATAAAATAGGTCTGTCCAGCTTTGTGCACGGGACCGGGTTTGTCACGCGTATGGAACTGATAAAGGACGGATGGGAGACCGTTACGATCACGGAGGACGGGGAGTTTTCCTGTATACAAAAGTGCAGGGGGCGCCGGATTGTCTATGTGGAAGAGGCTGAGTACTATGACGAGCAGCCGACGCGGCTGAAGCACTTTTTCATGCAGTTCTACCGCTGGGAAGTGGGCGGCGTGCAGGGTTTACGGCAGCTGTTCCGGCAGGTTTGCGCCGCGTTGAAAAACCACCCCATAGAGGCGATTGACAGTCTGCTGTTTTTGCTGCTGCCCGCAGCGCTCAGCGCGTTGATTCTTTCCAGCGTGCTGATGATTGTTATGGCCGCGCTCTCGACGCCTCTGGCAACATCGGCGCTTGTGCTTCTGATAAGCGTAGTAATCGGAATCGTTCCGGTGCAGATACTAGCTCTTTATATGACGGCCACCTGCGGGCTGGATTTCAGGCGGCTTTGGAAGTCGATTGTCTTTTTCCCGCTGTTTACCCTGCCCATGTCCGTTCTTGCTCTGGGCGCGGTGCTGCGGCCTAGGGTGAAATGGCGGACGATTCCGCACACTGACGCGAGCAGTATTGACGAAGTGCGGGAAAAGACCGGCCGGCAATAGTATGCGGCCGGGGACTGGGGCAGGTATGGCTGCGCGTTTTTGCATATCGTGAAATATGCGGCTTCGCTTTGTGGGCGGAGCCGTTTTTTCACCCGCCGCCGCGCACGGCGGGGAGAAGGCGAGGCGCGTATGAAGATCACTTGACACATTCCGAGTAAAGTGGTAGAATATTTTTTAATTAAAATTGAAAGAGGTGGCAAAATGAGAATAGAGACACAGTGCCTGCATGAGGGCTACCATCCGGGAAACGGCGAGCCCCGCGTACTGCCGATTTACCAGAGTACGACATACCGGTACGACTCAACTGAATTTGTGGGGAAACTTTTTGACATGAAGGCCGAAGGGCACATGTACTCTCGCATATCCAATCCCACCGTTGCCTGCGTCGAAGATAAAATTGCGGCGCTGGAGGGGGGCGTTGGCGCGCTCTTGACCACTTCCGGACAGATGGCAAACCTGATCAGCCTGCTGAATATACTCGGCTGCGGCGATCATTTTATCAGTTCTGCAGCGATTTACGGCGGAACGGTCAACCTGTTCGCCGTGACGATGAAGAATATGGGCATCGAATGCACTTTTATTGACAACGACGCGACGGAGGACGAGATCCGCGCTGCGTTCCGGCCCAACACCAAGGCGATATTCGGCGAAATGATTGCGAATCCGAAGCTCTGTGTGCTGGACCTTGAAAAATATGCGAAGGTCGCGCATGAGATGGGCGTTCCGCTGATTGTCGACAACACCTTCGCTACGCCCGTTCTCTGCCGGCCCTTTGAGTGGGGCGCGGATATTGTGACGCATTCCACAAGTAAGTACATGGACGGTCATGCCTGCGTAGTGGGCGGCGCGATTGTGGACGGCGGCAGTTTTGACTGGGCGAAAAACGGCCGTTATCCCGGTTTGACAGAGCCGGACGAGTCCTACCACGGCCTTGTCTATGTCAAAGATTTCCCCGCAAATCCATATATAACAAAGGCCAGAATCCAGCTGACCCGCGACTTTGGGTTCTGTCCGCCGGCGCAGGCTGCATGGCTTACCAATCTCGGCCTGGAAACGCTTGCGCTGCGGGTGGAACGCCACAGCGAGAACGCATTGGCCGTGGCCCGCTATCTCGCGGGACAGGAGAAAGTGGAGTTTGTAAACTACCCCTTCCTGGAGGGCGACAAGTATTACGATCTTGCGCATAAGTACCTCAAAGGCGGCGCGTCCGGCGTCGTATCCTTCTCGGTAAAAGGATCTCGAGAAAAGGCGGCCAGGTTTATTGACAGCCTCAAACTCGCCTCACTGGAAGTGCACGTTGCGGAAGTGCGTACCGCGGTGCTGCACCCTGCCAGTTCCACGCACCGGCAGCTTACGGACGCGCAGCTCGCCGCCGCCGGCATTACGCCGGGTCTGATTCGGTTCTCCTGCGGTATTGAAAATATTGAAGATATTCTGGCGGATATCGAACAGGCGCTGGCCCAGGTGTAACCATAAAAGGCGCACAAAATAAAAGGGCCGGGAAACACTCTGTGTTTCCCGGCCCTTTTTCGCTGGATTGCAAGATCACAGCCTCTGCCGGATAGGGTATCGCATAAAAGCGCTTTGACGCGTGTACCGGTAGGAGAAAACAGGGGGGTACATGCCCAAATATCCGTGAGAACGGCAATCGTTTGTATGCGGGCGGCGGCATGCAAAGAATCCAGTGCGCCTGAGGCGTATGCCGGCAACGGTCTTTCCAGCGCGTACAATGCAGGTACCGGTTTCGCCCGTGGCATGGACTCAAAAGCGGTATCCGTCCGGATTGCGCGACTGCCAGCGCCATGCGTCGCGGCACATGCTGGCAAGGTCCTTTTCCGCGGTCCAGTGAAGTTCGCGGCGCGCCCTGGACGGGTCGGCATAGCAGACGGCGATATCGCCGGGCCTGCGCGCGGCGATGCGGAAGGGTACGGGAACGCCGGTCGCCCGCTCAAAAGCAGACACAAGTTCCAGTACGCTGACACCGCTGCCTGTACCGAGGTTGAACGGGTGCGCGCCGGTATGTGCGCAGGCGAAGTCTGCGGCGCGCACATGGCCTTTCGCCAGGTCGACGACATGAATATAGTCGCGCACGCCGGTGCCGTCCGGGGTCGGGTAGTCGTTTCCGAAAACGCAAAGCTCTTCCCGCCGTCCAACCGCTGTCTGGCATATAAAGGGCATTAGATTGTTGGGAGTGCCGACAGGATCTTCTCCAATCAGCCCGCTTTCATGCGCCCCGACGGGATTAAAATAACGAAGGAGCACGCCGCAGAACTCGGAGTCGGCCGCGGCGACGTCGGCAATCATTCGTTCGCACATGAATTTTGTCCAGCCGTAGGGATTGGCGCAGCCGAGCGCCGCATTCTCCGTCAGCGGCATGGCGTTGTCCGCACGGTAAACAGTGGCGGAAGAGGAGAACACAAGGCGCTTGACGCCGTGCGCGGCCATGGTCTTGAGCAGCGTTACCGTAGCGCCGACGTTGTTTTCATAATATTTCAGCGGCAGCCGGGTACTTTCGCCAACCGCTTTGCTGCCGGCGAAGTGGATGACGGCATCTACTGGATAGGATGCAAACACCCTGTCCAGCGCGTCGCGGTTACGAACGTTCAGCCTGAAACAAGGGAAGTCCGCGCCGCTTAAGCGGCGTACGCGTTCGAGCGCGCGGGGCGAGCTGTTGGAAAAATCGTCAATGACGACGATGTCGTGGCCGGCGGCGAGCAGTTCCACGCAGGTGTGCGTGCCGATATAACCCGCGCCGCCCGTAATCAGTATGCGCATACGATCCCTCCTGCATTTTAATCATAACTCTTCCACAGCGGCGTGGGGTACAGGCCCTCGTCGGTCATACGGTTCAGCGCCGCCTGTACCAGGGGCCGGTCTTCCCGGTAGGTCATGCCGTACCACGTATCGCGGCTTGTATAGACGGTCACATGCGCCCGCCCGGCATGGATTGCCCGGCGCACCGTTTCCGGCA
>USJY01000151.1 GCA_900555065.1 uncultured Eubacteriales bacterium | reverse complement strand
GAACGCCGAGACGACCGCTACCACGGTGCAGCTGGTGTCGGTCTGGTTCTCGGTGGCCATCGCCGTCCTGCTGACCTATGCGGGCAGCGTGGGGATGCTGAGCGTGGCTGCGGTGCTGATGTATCAGGCGGCATGGAGCGCTCTCAGCATCGCCGTGTGCGCACTCAAGCAGCATAGTTGAAAAAATAAATAAGAAATATTCTCAAAATAAATAGGAATAATTCTTGATTCTTGCCCGAAATTCTGGTATAATACCCTCAGAGACAAGTAAGACCTATCGCACACCCGGTACCGAACAAAGCGGGCTGCGCGTAGAATAAACCAAACCGGACACAGCCCATACTGGCAGTGTCAGACTATCTGAGAGGAGAACAGATTATGGAACTCAAGGGAACCAAGACCGAGAAGAACCTGATGGAAGCTTTTGCAGGTGAGAGCATGGCCCGCAACAAGTACACCTACTATGCGTCCCAGGCGAAAAAAGAAGGATATAACCAGATAGCCGCTATTTTTGAAGAGACGGCGGCCAATGAGAAAGAGCATGCGAAAATGTGGTTCAAGCTGCTGCACGGCGGCGTGCCGAACACTGTGCAGAACCTCAAGGACGCCGCTGCCGGCGAAAACTATGAGTGGACCGATATGTATTCCCAGTTTGCCAAAGAGGCGCGTGAAGAGGGTTTTGACGCGATCGCCAAGCTCTTTGAGGGCGTAGCCGCGATTGAGAAGGAGCATGAGGAGCGCTATCTGGCCCTGCTCAAGAACGTGGAAGAGGGCAAGGTATTCAAGAAGGACGGTATCGTCATGTGGAAATGCGCCAACTGCGGCCATATCCATGTAGCCGCTGAAGCGCCCGCCGTCTGTCCGGTCTGCGCGCATCCGCAGTCCTATTTTGAGCTGCGCGCAATGAACTATTGATTGCGGAGGGCAGAGACATGGCGAAATATGTCTGCGACGTCTGCGGCTATGAATACGACGAAGAGGCCGAGGGCACTCCCTTTGCGGCGCTTCCGGACGACTGGACCTGCCCCATCTGCGGCGTAGGAAAAGATCAGTTCAGCCAGCAGTAATGTATCAATCCCCCCCTACGGCTGTAAAAACAGGATTTTACGGGATATGCGCGCGCATATCCCGTTTTCCTGCACGGTGCCTGCGCGGGTTTTGCAAAAGAGAAAAACATATGCAAAAGCCATTGACAAACAGCCTTATGCAAATTATAATGATTTTATCAGGGGTAGAATTCGGAGGATAAACGCATGAAAGCAATCAAAACTTTGGAAACCAAAAACCTTTGCCAGAGCGCAAAAAACGGCGGGTGCGGCGAATGCCAGACCTCTTGTCAGTCAGCGTGTAAGACAAGTTGCGGTATTGCCAACCAGCAGTGCGAGAAGTAAAACGGAATTTATAAAAATGCCGCCGGTATGGCGGCATTTTTTGTGATGTAGGGAGACAGGTATGATTCATAGTTTTAAACTGGGCGGGCTGAACATTGTGCTTGACGTGTACTCCGGCTCCGTGCATGTGGTTGACGACGCCGTTTACGACATTATCGGCATGTACGAAACGCGTTCCCGGGAGGAAATCAAGGCCGCGGTTTTGGAAAAATACCGCGGCGCGCCGGACGTAACCGCGGATGAGATCGAGGCGTGCTTCGCGCAGATCGAAGCGCTCAGGGCGGAAGGCCGGCTCTTTGCGCCGGACAGTTTTGCGGATTTGGCGGGAAAGCTCAAGGAAACGAGCGCGGGCGTTGTCAAAGCCCTCTGCCTGCATATTGCGCACACCTGCAACCTCAACTGCGCCTACTGCTTTGCAAGCCAGGGCAAATACCACGGCGAGCGCGCCCTGATGTCCTTTGACGTGGGAAAACAGGCGCTCGATTTCCTGGTCGCCCATTCCGGGAACAGGCGGAATCTCGAGGTTGATTTTTTCGGCGGCGAGCCGCTGATGAATTTTCAGGTGGTAAAGGACCTAGTGGCGTATGCGCGCGGCATAGAACGGGCCGCGGGCAAGAACTTCCGCTTTACCCTGACGACAAACGGCATGCTCATAGACGACGACGTGATCGACTTTGCCAACCGCGAATGCAGCAACGTCGTACTGAGCCTGGACGGGCGCAGGGAAGTGCACGACAGGTACCGTGTGGACTATGCGGGCAATGGGAGCTGGGACAAAATCGTTCCCAAATTCCAAAAGCTCGTGCAGGCGCGCGGCGGCAGGGACTATTATATTCGCGGCACGTTCACGCACGCCAACCCCGACTTTTTAAGGGATATTGAAACCATGCTCGAACTCGGTTTCGACAAGCTCAGCATGGAGCCTGTCGTCGGACCGGCGGACGATCCCGCCTCCCTTACGGACGAGGATCTTCCAGTCGTGCTCGAACAGTATGAAAAGCTGGCGGCGCTGATGCTTGAACGCCGCAGGGCGGGCCGGCCGTTCACGTTTTACCACTATATGCTCGACCTTAAGGGCGGGCCCTGCATATACAAGCGGATTTCCGGCTGCGGTTCGGGGACGGAGTACATGGCGGTAACGCCCTGGGGCGATCTGTATCCCTGCCACCAGTTCGTGGGCGAGGAAAAATTCAGGCTGGGCGACGTTTGGAACGGCGTAACCAATCCTGAAACGCAGGCGCAGTTCGCCGCATGCAATGTCTACGCCCGGCCCGAATGCGCGGACTGCTGGGCAAAGCTCTACTGTTCCGGCGGCTGCGCCGCCAACGCGTACCATGCGACGGGCAGTGTGCGCGGCGTGTATGCATACGGCTGCGCGCTGTTTTGCAAGCGTATGGAATGCGCAATCATGCTCGAGGCCGCAAAGGCGCTGGACGAGGAGGACGCATGAACACCCCCATCTGCGATTTTGTGGAAAATTACGTAAAAAAGCGCGCGGTTCGCCTGCACATGCCCGGACATAAGGGCCGCCGCTTTCTCGGCCCGGAGGAACTCGATATTACGGAGATCCCCGGCGCGGATACGCTCTACAGCGCGCGCGGGGTTATAGAGGAAAGCCAGAACAGCGCGGCGGGTCTGTTTGGCAGCGGAAAAACGCTGTATTCGTGCGAGGGTTCTTCCCTTGCCATTCGCGCCATGCTGTATCTGGCCCTGCTCGCGCGGGCGGGCGGCGGCCGTCCGGTCGTGCTCGCAGGCAGGAACGCGCACCGGGTCTTTGTGAGCGCCGCAGCGCTGCTGGATTTCGATATCGAGTGGATTTATTCCGAAAATCCCGGCGGCCTGCTTACGTGCGCGGTTTCTGCTGACCTGCTGGAAAAAAAGCTGCTGGCCATGCCGGAAAAGCCGGCGGCAGTCTACCTTACAAGTCCGGACTACCTCGGGAATATCCTGGATATTGCGCGCCTGTCGGAAGTCTGCCGCCGGCACGGCGTGCCCCTGCTTGTAGACAACGCCCACGGCGCGTACCTTCGGTTTTTGCCGGACCCTATGCATCCGCTCAGTCTCGGCGCAGATCTGTGCTGCGATTCGGCGCATAAGACGCTGCCGGCGCTGACGGGCGGGGCGTATCTGCATATTTCCACGACCGCGCCCGCCGTTTTCGAATCGAATGCGGCGAGGGCTTTGGCGCTTTTTGCCTCTACAAGCCCTTCCTATTTGATTTTGCAGTCGCTTGATAAAACGAACGCGTATCTTGCCGCAGGGTACCCGAAAAAACTAGAGCGCTGCGTGCGCCGCCTGGCGGAATTGAAATCAGCTTTTCGTGAAAAGGGGCTCATGCTTGCGGGCCAGGAGCCGTTAAAGCTAACTGTCGCGCCCAAGCGCTTCGGGTATACGGGGGACGCGCTTGCGCAGTACCTGCGCGCTTGCGGCATCGAGTGCGAGTTTTCAGATCCCGACTACGCGGTCTTTATGTTCACGCCGGAGCTGGACGGCGCGGAGATCGACCGCTTTGCAGCGACCGTGCTGTCGCTATGCCGGCGCGCGCCCATACAGGAGCCGCCGCCCGTGCTGCGGGTCCCCGAACGGGTCATGTCCGTGCGCCGCGCCATGTTCGCACCCTCCCGCGTCTTGCCGGCGGAGCAGTGCCTTGGCCGGGTTCTCGCTTCGGAAAACGTCTCCTGTCCGCCTGCGGTACCGGTCGCCGTCGCCGGCGAGCGAATCGACGAAACTGCGATACGGGCGTTCCGTTACTATGGCATTGCGGAATGCCGGGTACTTGTGTGATTGTTCGCCGCGTTTCCGGAAAACAGGGCTGTCGCGGCCGGATTAAACGAAAGATTCAACTGAGAAAAAATGAGTCAATATCTTCGGTAGACGAAAGGATCTCCGACTCTTTCACTCCAGCGGCCTCTGCAAGAAGAATCGAGTGCAGAAAAGCAGTGCGAAAATCAGGGTCAAAGGCATGATCGATCAATGCGTAGAACTGCTTGCTCTGCGCTTCCAGTTCCGACAGATACTCTGCATATTGTTTCTCCAGTTCCTCGTCCAAGCGATTCTGGGATTCGATGAACTGGGCGAGCAGTTCCTGCTCTTTTCGATAGAGCATCAACCGACCATACTCAAATGCACAGGAGGCAAGCGCCTGCGCAAACTCGGTAGCCTGCTGACCGCAGAACATGGAAGCGGCGGAAGCGATCAGCTTGATCATGGCCTCGAGAGAGATCCACAGGCAATCTTCTGTAT
>USJY01000150.1 GCA_900555065.1 uncultured Eubacteriales bacterium | reverse complement strand
CTGTTCATTTTTTTGCTGCCGCGTCAAAAATGCTACAAAAGGCATGGAACGCACGAGCTTTGTCGGGGCAGATTGAAACGCCGCCCTTTTTTACGATATCATTGGGCGCCCGGTCCCGAACTTGCAGACCCTGATTTATCACCGCTGCACGCGCATAGAACCGCCGCCGCGCATAAGCGTTTCCACTTCGTCCACAGTCGCCAAATTTACGTCGCCTTCGATCGTGTGCTTAAGCGCCGCCGCGGCTGCGGCGAAATCAACGGCGTACTGCAAGTCGCCGCGTGCGAGCATTCCATAGATAAAGCCCGCGTCAAAGGCGTCGCCGCCGCCGATCCTGTCTACAATGCGCAAATCGTATTCGGCGCCAAAGTAATCCCCGTCGCCCCGTCATTGTATATGGTATCCACAGCCATAGCAATTGACCTCCCAAACGATATGATAGCAGTTTAAACGGCCTGTAACAATAACAAATTTGCGTTGTTTGCCAAACCGCGCGCAATTTTAAAATAATATGCCGCCGAACAAATGTTCGGCGGCATGCGAGTCTTGCCGTTTCGGGCCTGAAACAGACGCATATCGTCCGCGCCGGCGACGAATCGCCGCGCACGCCGGTTCCCTCCCCGCTATTACGAGAGCGTCTCAAAGGACACACGGTCATAATACTCGTTGAAGGAGATCTCCTGATCCTCCATAGACTCCGATATAAACTGGTTATACCGGAACTGCTGGTGGCTGGTGAGGAGGTCGGATATATTCTCATCTACATAGTCCATATCCAGCGGCAGGCGCTGGATGATGTGGTAGCCGTAATCGGTTTCGACAACGCCGCTGATCCCGCCGTCCTCATCAAGCGCTTTTGCCGCCTGCTCAAACTCGGACACCATCTGTCCGTCGGTAAAATAGTATCCGTCCGGCGAATTCGTCATGCCCGGATCCTCGTTGTATTCCGCGATCAGCTCGTCAAAATCCTCGCCGGCAGCGGCCTTCTGCCGTACCTCTTCCGCAATCTCCGCCGCGTTCTCCGTGGTCTTGGCGATCAGCACATGCTTGGCGCGAATATAATCGGACGCAATGATCTCTTTCATCTCGCTCTCGCTCAGCTCATACTCGCCGCCTTTGCCGTACAGCTTGGTGTACAGCGCGTTTGAACGCAGGTCGTTCTCCATGAGCTGGCGGTATACCTCGTCGGTCATATACTGCGCTTCCAGCGCCTCGACATAGGCCGAATACCCGCCGAGCTGGTCTATGGTCGCGTCCACCTGATCCTCTACCGTCTGCATGTCGTCATCCGTCAGTGCAACGCCATTGGCCTCCGCAAGCGTCTTTATGGCGACGACGGACTTGAGGTTATTCAGCACGTCGTCCTTCAGCGTCTGCTGGGCGTCCGCATTTTCCGTCCAGTAGCTTTCGTCGCCCTGGTCGTAGTTATTCTTTATGATATAATAGTAATAGCGGTAGAGGTCGAGCGACACGGCCTCTCCGTCAATGGTCATGATACTATCCATTTTGACCGTCTTTCCATCGACCTTCAGCCTGGCCGACTTTGCTGTTTTCGCGCAGCCGGCGATCAGCGAAAGAGCCATGACGATACTGAGCAGCAGCGCTACTTTGCGGGTAGTTTTCATGCATCGTTCCTCCAAATTTAATTTTCTCGTTTCTGTCTTGAAACGCGTCTGTTTAAACATTATAATACAAATAGATGTGCAATGGGTGAATTTTGCAAAAAAATTTTTGTTTTTTGGTTTTTGCAGCCCTGCAAAACGCAAATCAGGCGCGGGACGCCGCATGGTCTTACGTATATTCACGCAACAGGAGGGAAAAACATGGATAAACGTATGTTTCAGAACAAACCGGTATCGCTGCTCGGATACGGATGTATGCGCTTTCCGACGCGGGAAGAGAACGGAGAACGCAGAATTGATCGGGCGGAGGCGGAAAAACTATTGGACTGCGCCTATGCCGCAGGCGTAAACTATTACGACACCGCGTACGGATACCACGGCGGCGAATCGGAGCAGTTCCTGGGCGAGGCGATGAAGAAATATCCGCGGGAAAGCTTTTATTTCGCGACCAAACTGCCGATCTGGATGATGCAGGACGACGGGCCGGAGCGCATGGAGGAGATATTCTCCGATCAGCTCAGGCGGCTGCAGACCGATTATATCGATTTTTACCTGCTCCACGGCGTGGACGCGGACGGGTTTGAGACGGTCAAACGCCTCGGCGCGTATGATTTTATCCGGCAAAAGCAGGCCGAGGGCAAGGTGCGGCACGTGGGTATCTCGTTCCATGACACGCCGGAGGTTCTGGAAAAAATTCTGGACACGTATGCGTTCGACTTTGTCCAGATCCAGCTCAATTACCTGGACTGGACTATGCAGAATGCAAAGCGTCAGTACGAACTGCTGGAAGAACGCGGCATCCCCTGCGTCGTTATGGAGCCGGTGCGCGGCGGCGCGCTCGCAAGCCTGGACAAAGACGCGGCCGCCGTGCTCAAACAGGCGCGGCCGCAGGACAGCGTGGCTTCCTGGGCCATGCGCTTTGTCGCAAGCCTGCCGGGCGTGCTGACCATTTTGAGCGGGATGACGACCATGGATCAGCTCCAGGACAACCTATGCACCCTTTCTGGATTTGCGCCGCTTTCCGACGCAGACCGCGACACGCTTGAAACCGCGATCGGCATTTTCCGAAAAAACGGGATTATTCCCTGCACGGGCTGCTGGTATTGTATGGACTGTCCCGTGGGCGTGCAGATCCCCGACAATTTTAGCCGTTACAATATCTACACAGTGACAAAGGACGAGCAGGCGTATCGGAAAAGCTACGAACAGTTTGAACCAAAGGCGCGCGCGTCGGCATGCGTTGCCTGCGGCCGGTGCGCAAGCCGTTGCCCGCAGCAGATCGACATACCCGCAAAGCTGAAAATGATTGCGGACATGATGGAAAAATAACGCGTACAGAGAACGGAGTGAAGAAAATAGGAACGATTCTGATTACGGGCGCGTCCAGCGGGCTGGGCGCAGAATACTTTAAATATATTGCGAACAGCGGCGACTGGCGCATGCACGACGTGTGGATGATCGCCCGGGACGGGCAAAAGATGCAGGCGCTGGCCGAACGGTACCCGCAGATCCGCGCGACCGTAATACCGCTCGACCTTGCGGACAGCGCAAGCTATGAACAGCTGCAGCGGATGCTGCAGACGCGCAGGCCGGATATCTACGCACTGATCAACAACGCGGGGTTTGGGCTGCTCGGCAACCTGATTGAACGCGATTATCCCGGCCAGGCCGATATCGTAAACGTCAACTGCCGTGCGGCCGCGGCTGTGACCTGCCTTGCGCTGCCCTATATGCGGCGGGGCGGGTTTGTACTCAATACCTGTTCCATTTCCTCCTTTGCGCCCAACCCGCGTATGACGGTTTACAGCGCTTCCAAGGCGTTTATGTTCCACTTCTCAAAGTCTTTGCGCTATGAGCTCAAGCCGCGCGGAATCAATGTGTGCGCCGTCTGCCCCGGACCAATGGAGACGGATTTTCTGGACGTGGCCGACATCCCCGGCAATTCCAAAGCCTTCGCCACGCTGCCCTACTGCGACCCGGCCGCAGTGGCCGGTCGTGCGCTCGAATACGCACGGGCGGGCAGAGGCGTATACACCCCGCGCCTGTTTTACAAGTTTTACCGCCTGCTTGCCAAGGTCCTGCCGCACGGGCTGCTTATGCCCCTGACAAAGACCTGACGCGTACTGCGCCGGCAGGTTTGGCGGCGGTTAACCGCAGGACAAAAAAGGGCTGAATGGCTTTCGCCATTCGGCCCTTTTTTAGCGTCATCCATCGGCACAGCGTAATGCGGCGCGCTTTGGCAGCCTTATTCCCTAAGACTAAACGCGCGCGCAAATTTATGCACTTTCCGCTCTCCGGCATTCGCGCCAGGCCCGCATAATACAGATTCTGTGCGGGATCGGGGCATGGGAACGCGGCGGATAGTATCTATGAGAATCGCATTCTACGATTGCCCGCCCGACGCGGGTACATCAGGGTTCCCTGTTTTCTGCACGCGGGCCGGGGACAGTCCGTATGACTGCGGCGGCTTATGCCAGTATAAAGCGCTGCCCGGCCGCCCTCTTCGCGGGCGGCCCGCGGCCGCGCTTTGTTGACGTCTTGCTACTTAGTTTATGTGTTTTTATCCGGCACCGTTGCCGGCCGGCCGCCTGTTATACCGGCGTATAGTCCATGCCCTGGTACGCGCCCTCGGCGCGCAGCCTTTGGTGGATGGCGTTCAGGACCCGTTTCTTGTCCGCGCTCCACAGGGGCGCGAGCAGGTCGGATTTCGGCCCGTCGCCCGTAATCCGGTGTACGACAATGCGCGGCGAAAGGCGCCGGAGGCAGGCGATCAGATGCCCGATATACTCGTCCATCGTCAGCGCCGTATACGGCATGCGGGCAAGCTGTGCGCCCCGGAGCACGTGCAGCAAATGGAACTTCACGCCGTCCACGCGCAGGCGGTTCAGGTAGTCGACTGTCGCGAGCATGTCGGCACGCGTTTCGCCGGGCAGGCCCAGGATGACATGGGCGACGACGGGGAGCCCGCGCCGGCGCAGGCGCGCTGCGGCGGCGGTGAACAGCTCGGTGGGGTAGGCACGGTTACAGAGGCGGG
>USJY01000149.1 GCA_900555065.1 uncultured Eubacteriales bacterium | reverse complement strand
GCTTCATGAGCGCGGCCTGCCGCCGGGCGGGCATCCCGTTCGAACCGGTGTATCTCGACACGCTGGTGCTCGCGCAGTACCTGCTGCCGGATCTCAAGCACCACAAGCTCGACCAGGTCTCGAACCGCCTGAGCCTGCCGGACTTCAATCACCACCGCGCGTGCGACGATGCGATGGTCGTGGCGCGCATCATGGACAAGTTCCTGCCCATGCTCGCGGCGCAGGGCGCAAAGACGATCGGCGACTTCAACGATCTCGTGCGCGGCGGCCTGAAGGAGAAGCGCCGCACGCACCACATCTCCATTCTGGTGAAAAACAAGACCGGCCTGAAAAACCTCTACGAGATCATTTCCCGGTCGTATCTGAAGTATTTCAAGCGCAACCCCACCATCCCCAAGAGCCTGCTTATGGAATACCGCGAGGGTCTCATCATCGGCTCGGCCTGCGAGGCGGGCGAGGTGTTCGAGGCGGTGCTGCGCGGCAAGAGCGACACGGAGCTGCGGCGCATCGCGTCGTTTTACGACTATCTCGAGATCATGCCGCTTGCGAATAACCACTTCCTGCTCGACAACGGCACCGTGCGCAGCGAGGAATCCCTGCGCAACCTCAACCGCCGCTATATCCTCAACAAAGTCGACGAAACCTCGCAGCTTGCCGCTGAGATCAGCGATATTGAAGCGACGCTCTCGGACAAGGCGAGATTCAGCCAGATTATCATCGACCAGCTCGCCGAGATCTCGAAAAAATACGGCCGGCCGCGCCGGTCGGACATCGTTTTCGAGGACGAGATCGAGGAGTATGTTGAACAGCTGCATGTGGAGGATTATCCTGTCACGCTCTTCCTGACCCGCGACGGGTACCTGAAAAAAATCACCCCACAGTCGCTTCGCATGAGCGGTGAGCACAAGCTCAAGGAGGGCGACGCCATCGTTCTGGAACGCGAGACGACGAACAAGGCGGAGCTTATCATATTCACGAACAAGTGCCAGGCGTACAAGGCCCGCGTCTATGAGTTTGACGATACCAAGGCCAGCGCCATGGGCGATTATCTGCCGACAAAGCTGCATATGGAGGAAGGCGAGTTCGTACTCTACATGGCCGTTACCTGCGATTATTCGGAGAAGCTCGTGATTTTCTATGCCGAGGGCAAGGGGATTAAAACCGACCTTGCGTCCTTTGATACGAAGACCAACCGCAAAAAGCTCAAGGGTGCATACAGCGACAAGCTCACGCCCGTGGCTCTGTTCTCGTTTGCGGACGAGGCGGACTTCCTGCTTAAAAGCTCGAACGGACGTGTGTTGATTGTGAACTCCGCGCTTATGCCGTATAAGGCAGGCCGCAGCGGCCAGGGCACGATGGTAATGAACCTCGGCAAAAAATGCGCATTGCAGAGCGCCGTGCCGTACGAGAAGGGAAGCCTTGCAAACGAACACCACTACCGCGCAAAGACATTGCCGGCGGCCGGAAAGTTCCTCAAGGAGGAGGACGCAGGCCAGCTGCAGCTTCTCTAATGCGCGCACAGTTCGCATTTTTCTCCGCGCCGCCGGTCCATATCGCGCAGACTGCGGCGGGAATGTCCGGCCGCACCGCGCTTGCCGGAGTGTCTGGAACGGGTTGACAGCAGAGTGTATAATGATTGATAAGAATAAGAGAGGGGAAGAGGCAATGATCAGACACGTCGTCGTATGGAAATTCAAAGAGGAAAACAAGGAGCACAATATCCGCATTGTAAAGGAAAAGCTGGAGGAGCTGCCCGAAATCATATTTGATATTGACAAGTTCGAGGTCGGCCAGGCCATCCGCGGTGACTATGATTTGGCCCTTGTCAGCGTTTTTAAGAACATGGAGGCGCTGGAACGGTATTTGATCCACCCCTCCCACCAGGCGATCAAGAATATATTGGACCGGGTTGTGGAGCGCCGTGCCCTGGTCGACTATGTAATGGACTGAACAAATAAAGATACACGGGTTTTCCCCGTGTATCTTGCCTTAGAGCCGCGAGCCGTCGTCCACCCATTCCTTTGCTTTTTCCACCGCCTGTTCAGACGGGATTGAGATATGGGTGCGTTTTTTGCGGCTTTTCACATCCGCCAGAGCCAGGCCTTTGTACGCCGGTTCCGACGCGGTAGGATCTGTGCGCTTTTTTTTCTTGTCCATAGCGTTTTCCTCCGTCTTTGGATACTTATAGTATGGACGGCGGCGGCAAAAATATAGCGTCAATCTGCCGCGTCGGCCGAAAAAACACAGCCGGCTTTGAAGACTGCCGGCAACAGGGTGCGCACCTGCTGCGCGTAAAAAGGTTTGCTGAAAGGTTTATTGATATGAAAAAGCTCTGGGAGAAGTTCAGGAACACTTTCCTGACAAAAAAGTTCATCCTCTTTTGCGTCGTAGGCGTGATCAATACGTTTAACGGCGTGCTGTTTTCCTATCTGTACTCGCTCATGCTCGACGCGAACCTCGCCTTTGTCGCGGGGTATATCACCTCTCTTACTGTCAACTACCTGCTCAACAGTTTTATTACGTTTAAGGAACCGCTGTCTGTGGTGAAGTTCCTGAAGTTCTGTATTTCCTATATCCCGAACTTCATTATCCAGAACCTTGCAGTGCTGCTTGTGTACAACGTGCTTCACTTTGACAAGATCGTCGCGTATATTCTGGCGGCGGTCGTGGGCATTCCGCTGACGTTTATTATCCTGAAACTGTTTGCGTTCAGAAGAAAGGACGGAAAGTAATTGGATATTCTGGCAACTGTCGCCGAGGAACTCGGCATACGGCGCACGCAGGCGGAAGCGGCCGCGATGCTGCTGGACGAGGGGAACACCGTTCCGTTTATCGCGCGCTACCGAAAGGAGGCCACAGGTTCGCTCGACGATCAGGTCCTGCGCGCGCTTGCCGACCGGCTGACCTATCTGCGCGGTTTTGAAGCGCGCAAACAGGAGATATGCGATAAGATTACCGAACAGGGGAATATGACGGAGGCGGTCCAGTCCATGCTGGACAGCGCCAGGACCATGGCTGAACTGGAGGACGTCTACCGACCATTCCGACCGAAACGCAAGACGCGCGCGTCGGTGGCGCGGGAACAGGGGCTTGCGCCGCTTGCCGACCGGCTGCTTGCGCAGGAGCCGTCCTCTCCGCCGCCGCTTGTTCTGGCGCAGGAGTACGCGGATCCGGAAAAGGGCGTTGAGAGCGCCGAAGCGGCGTTGCAGGGCGCAAAGGACATAATCGCCGAATACGTTTCCGACGCGCCGCAGCCCAGAGGCCTTCTGCGCGCGCTCGCATACGAGGAAGGCGTCATTGAGACGCGGGCGGCAAGGGACGAGGACTCGGTCTACCGTACATATTACGATTATTCCGAGCCCGTATCGAAGATTGCGGGACACAGGGTGCTTGCCATCAACCGCGGCGAGGCCGAGGGGTATCTGAAAGTCTCGCTGGCGCTGGATGAGGGCAAGGCGCTGCACATCCTGTACAGCGCTTTTGTCAGGCCCGGCTCGGCCTGTACGCCGGTGGTTGAAGACGCGGCAAAGGACGCGTACGCGCGGCTGATTTTTCCTGCGCTGGAACGGGAACTGCGCGGCGGACTTACCGAAAAGGCGGCCGAGGGCGCGATGAAGGTGTTCTCTGTGAACCTGCGCAGCCTTCTGATGCAGCCGCCTGTCAGGGGCCGCGTCGTACTGGGCCTGGACCCCGCCTACCGCACCGGCTGCAAGCTCGCCGTGGTGGACGACACGGGCGCGGTGCTCGCTACCGACGTGATATATCCGACCCCGCCGCAGAACAGGGTTGCTGAGGCGGAGGCCGTGATCAAGAATCTCATCCGCAAATATGGGGTCAGCGTCATTTCCATCGGCAACGGCACGGCTTCCAAGGAGAGTGAGATTTTTATTGCGAACCTCATCCGCGAATCGGGCCTTGGCGTGCAGTACATGGTTGTCAATGAAGCGGGCGCGTCGGTATATTCCGCCTCCAGGCTCGCCGCAGAGGAGTTCCCGCAGTTCGACGTGTCTTTGCGCAGCGCGATATCCATTGCGCGCCGCCTGCAGGACCCGCTCGCGGAGCTGGTGAAAATCGACCCGAAAGCCATTGGCGTCGGCCAGTATCAGCACGACCTGCCGCAGAACCGGCTCGCGGAGACGCTGGGCAACGTCGTGGACGACTGTGTCAACAGCGTCGGCGTGGACCTGAACACTGCGTCCGCGCCCCTGCTTGCGCACGTGTCCGGCATCAATGCGGGCGTTGCTAAAAGTATTGTGGAATACCGGGGGAAAGAAGGCGCCTTTCGCAGCCGACGCGCGCTGCTGAAAGTGCCGAAGCTCGGCAAAAAGGCTTACGAGCAGGCGGCCGGCTTCCTGCGCGTCCCGGAAAGCGACAACGTGCTGGACAACACGTTTGTGCACCCTGAGAGCTATGATGCGGCAAAGGGGCTTTTGTCGCTTTGCGGCTATGACGCCGCGGGGCTGAGCCCGTCCGGGTTCCGCGATCTGGCGGCCCGCGCCGAACAGTACGGCCTGAAACGGGCTGCCGATTCGCTTGGCGTCGGGCTGCCGACCCTGCGCGACATCATCGCGGAACTGACCCGGCCCGGCCGCGACCCGCGCGAGGACCTGCCCGCACCCATGCTGCGCAGCGACGTTATGGACATAAACGATCTGCGGCCCGGGATGGAACTTAAGGGT
>USJY01000148.1 GCA_900555065.1 uncultured Eubacteriales bacterium | reverse complement strand
AACGCCATGGCGGAGAACCTGTACACATGGCTGCTGATACGGCAGTAGTGGCGCGAGTCGCTGCATGCGACCATGAGGTAAGGCGAAACGATCGCCTCCGGCCAGGTCTGTTCGATAGCGCCGCGCAAAACCGCCCAGGATGCATCCCCCGTCTCGGAGACGGCGGAGGGCGGATTGCTGAACGTATCGGTCAGTTTCACATCCTCGTCGCCGATTACGCCGCGCAGATATTCCAGTGCGCTCTCAGGCGTGTCGCCGCCGATCAGGCGCAGGTTTGCGCCGATGCTGGCTTTCGGCGGCAGGACGTTTGGCGCGGCGCTGCCCTGCGCCTGCGTCACGGCTACGGTTGTGCGCATGAGCGCGTTGAGTTCGCCGCCGGTCCTGCGGCAGATGCGGTCGAGCACGCCTTTAAAGCACCACATGTTCGCAAAGATGACACGGTAGAGCAGCGTGGAGTGCCGGCCCAGGGTATCGAACATCTCGGCGGCGGGCTTTGTGAGCCGGCCGGGGAAGGGATTGGCCTCCATGGCGACCACGGCTTTCGCCAGTTTGCCAAGCAGGGTGTGCGGCGGCGGCGTGGACGCGTGTCCGCCGGTGCTCTCGGCGGAAAGCGTCAGGTTCATCACGCCCTTTTCGGCGATCCCGACCAGGGCGCAGGGGCGTTCGACGCCCGGGAACACGTTCTCGACAACAGCGCCGCCCTCGTCCACGACGAGCGCGGGCGTGACGCCGCGCCGGCGCAGTTCTTCCACAATGGCAGGCGCGGTCGCGCCGTTGACCTCTTCATCGCCCGCAAAGGCCATGTACAGGTCGTTTTCCGGGACAAATCCCTTTTCGATCTGGGATTCGACGGCCTCCATGACGGCGCAGAGCGTGCTCTTGGTGTCGAGCGTGCCGCGGCCCCAAAGAACGCCGTCCTCTATAATGCCTTCAAAAGGCGGCTTGCTCCAGGACTGCGCGTTGGCGGGAACCACGTCGTAATGGGACATGAGCACGGTCGGGCGCGCATCGCTCCTGCCCTTCCAGCGGTAAAGCAGGCCGTTGTCGCCGATATGATCGAGCGTGCAGGTCCTGTGGATATTGGGATAAAGCTCGGCGAGCAGGGCGCGGAATTTCTCGAACTCAGCCTCGTCAATCTCCGCCTTGTCATAGGACGAAACCGTCTTGCACCGGACCATCCGGCGAAGCGACTCCGCCGCGCGCGGGCCGTCCACCTCAACCGGGACGGACGGCGCCTTTGCCTGCGGCTGGGGCTTAAAGCGGGACGCGCGTATAAAGATCACGCACAAAAATACGATCAGAACAGCGGGAATCAGCAGCAAAAGCCACCACATGGGAAAAGCCACCTTTCGTTCATTATAACAAATTGCGCTTGTACAGGATGCGCGAGACGACCAGCGCGATGATCGCGCCGACGGGCACGAGCACGCCTACGGAATTGGCAAGGCTCGGCACGAGAATAAACAGCAACACCATAAAAATGAGCGGCGCGAGCGCTATTTTCCAGTTTTTGGATACATATACGACGGCCAGCCCGCCGAACAGGGCCGGCAGGATATTGTCAAAGGCCGGGGCCATTGTCTCCGACTGCAGAAACGGCTCCAGAAAGGACAGGCAGAGCACGCCCAGCGCGATGATGACCGTTGTCACCACTGCGGAGACGGCGATGGCGATGGTCGAAACCACTTCGCCCTCCTCGGTGCCGGGCTTGACGTCGGCCGCCTCCATGGCGTTGAGCGCGCAGGGGACTTTCAGGTTGCTCAGGTTGCCCGTTACAAAACCCAGGTACGAACCGCCTGTGCCCAGCATGGGCACATAGGTGATAATTTCAATCACGGCGATGGTCCAGAAGATGGGCGCCACGCCCAGAAGACCTTTCAGGACATTCGTAATGGGCGGCCATGCGTCAAAATACACGCAGATCCCGACCGGGACCAGGGTAAGCATCACAACGGCGCAGACCGTCCAGATCCGGCCGTAAAAATGGGTCGCGTCGTAATAGCTTCTGTTCTTTCCCATTTTTTTCAACCTCCTGCAATGGACTCGACCAGCCGGGTGATGGGGATGGACAGCGCCATCGCGCCCAGCATACTGATGGGTAACGCAAAATCCTGGAGCCAGCGCGCCCTGCACTTCTTCACAAGCAGGCCGCACACGAGCATGATCAGGGCCGAGGCGATCATGACGAAAACCGGCACCCAGCCGATCAGCCCTTCGCGGATGGTGGCGAACACCACGCCGAGGAAGGCTGAGATCATACCGAGAAACAGGGCGCTCATAAAAATTTCGCCCCATTTTTCATCCTTGCTCTTGATCCGGACAAGGCCTTTTTCCACGCGCTTGCCCATAATAGGCAGCAGAATGACGCTGGGCATAATCCCCATCGTCATAACCCAGGCAATGCCGGCATAGGTGCGCGCGTCGGTGATGATCTGCGAGATGTTTGTGCCAAAAGCGCGCGCGGCCGTTTCCGCCGCCGTCGTCTCATAGGTCAGCGCCCCGATCACGCTCAGGCGCAGCCAGGGAAGGGGCAGGCCCAGGGCCTTGGAAAGGGCGATCACGCCCAGCAGGATGGCCACAGCGGGCGCGACGGTGTACAGAGCCGTGCTCGCCACGATCTTTTTCAGCCGCCGCCGGTCCATATTCAGGGCCGCGGCGCGCTTCCAGGCCCGGACAAAAAAGAAGACGGACTCTGCGATCACAAATACAATGACGACCGCGACAATGCAGTACATAAACGTTGCGTTCGGGTTAAATGTCGCAGGCAAGGGGGGAACCTCCTTTGCATTTTATTTACTGCCGAATATTTACAACTTATTATAACAGCTTGTTCACATAAATTCAATATTTTAACGCGATTTGACCGCGCACGGCCACATGCTTTTTTGTATACTTAAATCCCATGGGTTGTAACGGCCCTGCGGCATTGGGCAGAAACCGGAGCGCCCGGCGCGCAGCTTTGCGAGGCGCGGCGGAAAAGGCGGCGCAGAAAGCGGCGGGCAGACAGGCAAGGACGACATGCCGGCAGGCGTGCGGCCGGCGCGGCGCGGATTTGCGCCGAACGCACGGGCCGGGTAGATAGGCGCGGGCGCGGGCAGGCGCGGGCGGGCGCCGGCGCGGGCATCCTGCGACCTGGGCGCGGCGTGCCGCATATATGCGCGCGCAAAAAAGCCCGCGGGCGGATACGCCTGCGGGCTCGCGTGTCTTTTTTTGATTTATCCGGCGGCGGGCCTGACGCTCTGCGTACATTCGCTGCAGAGGCCACGGGCGAGAAAATAGCGCGAATCGGCCTTGATATGCGTCTTTTGCGCGATTACGTCGTCCAGCCAGCCAAACAGGGGCAGTTCCACATCATAGATTCGGCCGCAGCCGGTGCACTGGACGTGATAGTGCAACTGCGTGTTGGCTTCAAAATGGTCGCTGCCGCCGGGAAGTTCCAGCTTTGCCAGCATCCCGTGCTCGACAAGCACGTTCAGGTTCCGGTATACGGTGCCCAGGCTGATGTTTGGAATTTCCCCGCGCACTATGCCGAACACGTCCTCCGCTGTCAGATGTCCGCCGCTGCGCAGCACCGTCTGGTAAATCCATTCCCTCTGCTTTGAATATTTCATCATCCAATCCCCCCGGCGTTAAACCAGGAATACTTCCTGAATTTCACTTATCTTCTCTTATTATACGGGACATTCCGTGCAAGTCAAGTCGAAATTGGTTATATTTGTAAAATAATTTTTGAACTTCTACAGGAAATCCGATGAAAAAGAAGCGGAATTGAATATTTCATTGCAAAAATATGAACATACGCTTGCAGTCGTTTTTAGATTCTGATATACTCATATTCGTATTTATTTTTTCTGAGAGTGAGATGAGAATATGGGTGACAACATGCAAATCCTGTCCGCCATGGTCGTATACATGCTGGTGATGATCGGCATCGGCGTGTTCTACGCGCGAAAATCCAATGAGAATTCGGATAATTACTTTCTTGGCGGACGTTCGCTCGGTCCCTGGATTACGGCAATGAGCGCCGAGGCATCCGACATGAGCGGCTGGCTTCTCATGGGCCTGCCCGGCGTGGCATACTGGTGCGGCATTGCCGACGCGGCCTGGACGGCGATCGGCCTTGCCATCGGTACATATGTCAACTGGCTTGTCGTTGCAAGACGGCTGCGCAGCTATTCCATCGTCGCAGGCGACGCCATCACGATTCCCGAGTTCTTCAGCAACCGCTTTAAAGAAAAGAAAAAGGCCATCCTTATGATTGCCGCGCTGTTTATCCTGATCTTTTTCACAGTCTACGCCGCGAGCTGCTTTGTCACCTGCGGCAAGCTGTTCAGCACCCTGTTCGGGTTCGACTATAAGCTGATGATGCTGCTCGGCGCGCTGATTGTGATTCTGTATACCCTGCTCGGCGGGTTTCTCGCCGAAAGCGCATCCGATTTTATTCAGGCGATTGTCATGATCGTAGCGCTGGTCGTCATCTTTGGTATGGGCACGGCGGCGGCCGGCGGATTTGACCGGATCACGGAGAATGTAAAGGATATACCCGGCTTTCTCAGCTTCTTCGGGATTGCGCAGCCGGAGGTCGTGGACGGCGCGCAGCAGATTGTTAATGGCGCGCCCGTATTCGGCGCTGCCGGTACATACGGTCTCATATCCATCCTGTCCTGCCTGGCCTGGGGCCTTGGCTATTTTGGTATGCCGCAGGTGCTGCTGCGGTTTATGGCCATCCGCACGGCTGGCG
>USJY01000147.1 GCA_900555065.1 uncultured Eubacteriales bacterium | reverse complement strand
TACAGCATGCACGCGGGCGCGCAGGGCGGGCCCGGCATACGGACGCGCGGGGACGGCGCGTCCGCGTAAAACAGCCCGGCGCGTAAAACAGCGCGCCGGGCTTTGTATTGAGCATCTTTACAGGAGGCTTTTGCCGTCCCAGTCTTCGCAGGCGTCCACTCCCAACAGTTTTACAATGGTGGGCGCAATGTCGATGATATTCACATCCCCGCCGATTTCACCCGCGGGAATGCCCGCGCCGTGCAGGACGAACGGGATTGTCATATCCTCGTCCAGCTCCAGGCCATGGATACGGTCGTGCCCGCCGTGGTCCGCCGTAACGATGACGGCGTACTCCTCCGGGAGCGCGGCTACAATCTGCCGGATATGCGACCACACGTCGTACACCGCCCGCTTGTATTCCGGGCTCATCCAGCCGCTGTCATGGCCCGTGGTGTCGGGATGCCCGAAATACAGGAACACAAAATCAGGCGCGCATTCCTGAATATAGGCTACGGCGGATTCGGCGTTACGCCGCATCGTTTGCTCCGAAGGGAGCCTATGCCCGTGCATATACTGGCTGTACTCCACCGCGCCTGGACGTGACAGGTCGCGCAGTTCCTCCCAGTCATAGAAAAACGCGCAGCGTTTCCCCGCTTCGCAGAGGTGGTCGAACAGACCGGCGACATAGCGGACCTGCGGGGTGTATGTATTGCTCAGAATTCCGTGCCGCTGCGGCGTCACGCTGTGGAACAGGCTCATATGACAGGGCAGCGTCACCGACGGCATCACTGTGCGCGCGCGCAGGGTGTACGCGCTTTCGCGCAGGAATTCGTCGACAAACGGATTGCCGCAGGCGGCCAGCGCGTCTGCGCGCATACCGTCCGCAAGAATTAACAGGACTTTACGGTTCATTTTGCTCATCCTTTCCAAAACAGTTTCTGTTTGCAGGATATTCTAATAACTTCATTATAGCAAAACGATTCCTAAAGTCAATGTGCGGAAAACAAGAACATTTCCCATAAATTACGCAGCAATCCATGCGGCTTTCATATATTTTCACAAACGCTTTGCATGCATCCGTCTACCGTGTCATCCGGCACCAATGCATACATGCAGTAGTCCAGCACTTCGCCGCGCTTGCATACGCCTCTGCGCATCACGCCCTCGATCGTAAACCCGGCCTTTTCCAGCACCCGGCGTGAACCCGCGTTGCGCGCGAACGGTTCGGCGTATATGCGCACGATATCAAACCGGTTAAACGCCTCGGCGCAGATTTCCCGCACCGCCTGCGTCATAATCCCGCGGCCCCAGTATTCCTCGGCCAGCCAGTACCCGAGCTCCGCGCTTTTGGAATATACGTCGCTGCCCACAAAAACGCCTATACTCCCCACCGCCCTGCCGCCGGCTTCAATGGCGCGGCAGAGCCGACCCGCATCGCCCGCAGCGATACAGTCCGCAATATACGTCTCGGCGTCGCACAGTGAATAGGGATATGGAAATACGTCGCGCAGGTTCCGCGCGATTTTTTCATTGTTTGCATACCGTGCGACGTCCGGCGCATCCTCTATGCGCCATCTGCGCAGTGTGATCTGCATAATTCTCGCCTCGCTGTCCTGATTTTTGATTATTATACAGTATAACATCACCGCCCCCGCAACGCAATCACAACATGCGCTCCGCAATGCGTTTTGTAAGCCGTTCCAGGTTTTCAATGGTCGTACGGTTAAAAAAGTGTTCGATCTTTTCCGCTTGTTCCAGTTCGTTGTCCGTCCCGTTGAGCGCGCACAGGAAACGGTGGACCACGCCGTGCCGATAGAGCAGATATTCACCTGCGGCGCGCCCTTTTTCCGTCAGGCAGATCTCGCCGTATTTTTCTGCGCGCAGATACCCCGAAAGACACAGGTGTTGAATCATCTTCGTAACCGACGAGGGCTTTACATGCAGCATTCTGGAAAGGTCGCCCACCCGCACGCTCTCCCGATCCTGAAGCAGGCGGCAAATCATCTCCAGATAGTCCTCCATCGCCGTTGTCAGTTCCGCCGTCTCATTTGTCTGATAGCCTTTCAGCGTATAAAAACCGTCCTTTTCCTGCAAAGCAGTCGCCTCCGCTTCCCTTATGGACACGACCCGCACCATATGCCAAAGCCGTGAATACTCTGTTGTTAGAAAGTTTCCTTTCCCTAAAACCTATTCGAAAGGTGTTATCCATATGAATCAAACCATCTGTTTAAACGATATAAAACCCGGCCAGCGCGCCGTTGTACGCGAACTGCGGACGGGCGGAAGCATGCGCCGCCGGCTGCTGGACATAGGCCTGATTGAAAACACGGACGTGGAGTGCATCGGCACAAGCCCCGGCGGCGACCCGTCCGCGTACCTGATCCGCGGCGCGGTCATTGCAATCCGCTCGGAGGACTGCAGCGGCATTCTCATAGAGGCGCGCTGAAAGGGGGATTTCGGGTGGGTCTGACAAACAGCTCGATCGGCCTGAAGGCCGTGGATTCGGGCCTGGAAATCAAAAGACAGAACGCGGACGATAAAGTCGTTGCCCTCGCGGGCAATCCGAATGTCGGAAAAAGCACCGTATTTAACGCGCTGACCGGCCTTAACCAGCATACCGGTAACTGGCCCGGCAAAACGGTAACCAATGCGCAAGGGTACTGCGCCGGCAAGAAACACGGATACGTCCTGGTCGATATTCCCGGCACATATTCGCTCATGGCGCATTCCGCTGAAGAAGAGGTTGCGCGCAACTTCATCTGTTTCGGCGAACCGGACGCCGTCGTCGTCGTGTGCGACGCGACCTGCCTGGAACGCAATCTCAACCTCGTTTTGCAGACGATGGAAATATCGAACAGGGTCGTCGTATGCGTCAATTTACTCGACGAAGCAAAACGAAAACACATACGAATCGACTTAGCACAGCTTTCCAACAAGCTCGGCGTGCCGGTCGTCGGCACCGTTGCGCGCAAAAAGAACAGCCTTGCGGCGTTGCTGCACGCCCTCGACGGCGTGACCGACGGCAACTACAAGGCGGAACGCCCCTATACGGTACGGTACTGCGAGGCGGTCGAAGCCGCCGTAGCCATTGTCGAACCGGTGCTGCGGGAACGGCTTGCCGGCAGGCTCAGCAGCCGCTGGCTGAGCCTGAAACTGCTGGACCAGGACGAATCCCTCATTCGTGAGATCAACGCGTACCTGGGCGGCGGCTTTTTACAGGACGAGACGCTGCAACAGGCCCTGACCCAAGCCGGCGCGCTGCTCGAACGCCGCGGAATCGGTCCGGAGCAGTTGAAAGACCGCGTGGTATCCGCGCTTGTGGGCGCGGCGGAGGAGATATGCAAGGGCGCTGTTACATACGAGAAAAAAGCCTATGATGCGACTGACCGCAGGCTCGACAGAATTCTGACCAGCAGACGCACGGGCTATCCCATCATGCTCCTGCTGCTCGCATTTATCTTCTGGCTGACGATCACCGGTGCGAATTACCCGTCACAGCTGCTTTCCGACGGCCTGTTCTGGGTCCAGGACCGGCTGACGGAATTCTTCCAGTATATACATGCCCCGCAATGGCTGCACGGCGTGCTGGTACTTGGCCTCTATCGTGTACTGGCCTGGGTCGTATCTGTTATGCTGCCGCCCATGATGATTTTCTTTCCCCTGTTCACCCTTCTCGAAGACGCGGGGTACTTGCCCCGGATTGCCTACAACCTCGACAAGCCGTTTAAACGCTGTAATGCCTGCGGCAAACAGGCGCTGACCATGTGCATGGGCTTTGGCTGTAATGCCGCCGGGATTGTAGGATGCAGAATCATCGACTCACCGCGCGAACGCATGCTCGCCATTCTCACCAACAACTTTGTGCCCTGCAACGGCAGGTTTGCACCACCACACAAAGGGAAACAAAACGGTTGCCGGGTGTTGACACGGAAGAAAAAACAGCCGAATTTGCTCTGACCTTTCAAGACGACGATTGGGGAGCGAAAATCAAAGCATATCGAAAAAAGCACGGCCTTACTAAAGAGGAATTGGCCGCTGAAATCGGTGTAAAGCAATTTCACCCTTCGGTATAAAACAGGGCAGAACAAAGCCGCCATATCACATATGGCGGCAGTACAAGCACTTATTTGATGAATCCATTGATTTCTCGTGATTTCAATTCTTCGATTATTCTATCAACAACAGCGATTTTCTGTTCCGTCGTCAAACTGGATCTATACAGCTTCCGCTCGATAATTTCCACATGAAACTCGCTTATCTTGTCGGCAAGGGTGTGAACGTCCCCACCGTCCGATTCATGGACAACAATATTCCGTATGCGGTTTTGGTACATTCACGCCCTCCATTCCGACAAGGTGCTTTCACAGGCATTGTATGAAGATGTCGGCTTGGCCTATTACCACAGGGGCTAAAGAATAAGTTGTACATCTTCTATAAACTCCATTTGTTGCTCAGAATTTCTCAAACCTATAGGCTTGAAAAAGGGGTACTCATGGAGTAGGAACCGTCCTGCGGCGTCTTTTGGGATTTGCTCAGCTGCAGTGGTGCTGTCCAGTATGATTTGAGACAGCAGGGTATCCGCGCGTCCGCATACCAGTATCTCCGCTACCTCATCACAGGCGAAGATGTACCTTTGCAGGCTTTGTTGTATTCGTCCAGATTGGGGCTGTCGTTTGCCCGGAACATTCCCTTGCGCCGCTGCAATTCCTTCACCAGCCCGTTCAGCAACTCCAGCAGCGCGTTCTCATCAAAACAAATCTGGCATTTGTTATGCCGGACTGTCGGGAAATCCACACCACCC
>USJY01000146.1 GCA_900555065.1 uncultured Eubacteriales bacterium | reverse complement strand
GCGTCCGATTCTCAGCCGGACGCTTTTATTGTTTAAGCAGCGTTTTGCGAATCAATCGCTAACATATTTTCAATGAAAATACCATAGCCCATGGTGGGATCATTGATTAGCACGTGGGTCACTGCGCCTACCAGCTTTCCGTTTTGTATAATGGGGCTGCCCGACATGCCCTGCACAATTCCGCCTGTTTTTTCCAGAAGCGCTTCATCGGTGATTTTAATTACCATATTCTTTCCCTGCGATGTGCTGCTTTTGTTGATGCTTTCGATCATGGCCTTGTACTCTGAAATCTCCGATCCGTTCGTCGTACAGCGGATTGTTACCTCTCCGACCTGTACTTCATCATTGGAGGCGATTGGAATCGCCTGCTGGCTGAGGAGGTTTTTGTCGTTCGTCTTGCCGAATACGCCCTGTGAAGTATTTTGAATCAGGCTGCCGTATTGAACGAACTCATTGAAAGAACCTTCCAGCTGTCCCGGCGCGCCTTTTTGTCCTTTGATAACGGAGGAGATATTCGCGCCGATTACGTCGCCTACGGCAAGTGGCATCAGAACGCCTGTGTCAACGTCCGATATGCCGTGGCCCAGGCCGGCAAAATGTCCGGTTTGTGGGTTGAAATACGTGATTGTGCCAATGCCAGCAGTACTGTCCCTTACCCAGAGACCAACTTTATAGCTGTCCTGCGCCGCACTTTTTTGCGGCAATACGTTGACGGTAAAGGTTGTGTCGTTGCGCTTTACTTCAAAAACGACTGTGTTTCCGTTACAGGCGGATACAATATTGGATATATCCCGGTTTGTCGTGATTTTCTCGCCGTTTACGGAAATAATAATATCCTTGGTCCGAATGCCCGCTTCATACGCCGGATTTCTCATTCCGTCCGCAGTTTCAAAAGCGGTCATGTCCACAACCATTACGCCGTCCGTGTAAAACTTTACGCCGAACGCCTGCCCGCCCGGAATCAGAGCCAGATCTGAAGTATTGCTATTCGTATTTGTCTGCACAGCTCCGAACAGATTTTTCCGGTTTCTGTCGGCTACCTCAGTCGTTCCCGCAAGCGCTTCCGCAGAAGTGCCGTCTTTTGGAGTCAAAACCGTGGGCAGGCCGACTGCGAGTCCGGTAGCGCCTATACAGATCGTGATCGCAAACGCAACCAGACCCGTAAAAGGCTTTTTCTTTTTTTTCTGCAAATTGCGACCTCCTTTCGGGGCTAATTTATCTTATCCGATGCGCAGAGGCATTATCCTGTATTTTTTACATTAATATATTGAAATTCATAGTATTTATGGTATAATTACAATAATATTCTTTTCTTGGAATATTCGTTTTTTCGTACAATGCAGTCATTAGAAAGAGCGGGTGAATAATGTGCGCGTCGCGGTAATAGGATCCAGAAATGTGGATGAGAGCTGTTATTCGCTCGTATGTAGGCACATTCCACGTAACGCAAGCGAAATTGTGAGCGGCGGTGCCGTTGGCGTCGACAGCATGGCCAAGCGATATGCGCATGCGCAGAACCTGCCGTTGCGGATTATCCGTCCGAACTATACGGGGACGGATTTGTACGAGAAAAGGCGCGCCCCACTGGCACGCAATCGCGAGATAGTGGATTATGCCGATGTTGTGATCGCCTTTTGGGACGGCAGTTCAAGCGGAACGGCGTATACGATCGAATATGCGCGCAAATGCGGAAAGCCGGTCCAGGTTATCATGTTAAAGAAGGAGCAAAATGCAAAACAAACTCTTAAATAAGCACGTTATTCTAACCGGTCATTACGGCAGCGGCAAGACGAACATTGCAGTTTCCATGGCCTATGCGTTGCGCGCAGCGGGGAAGAGGGTCGCGCTTTGCGACGTAGATATAGTAAACCCCTATTTCCGCGCGGCAGACGCCGTTGAGCCGATGCGGGCAGCCGGCATAGAAGTTATCGTTCCGGAGACTGCAAATACAAACTTGGACACACCGCTCATACCGGGCGCCATTCAGGCAGCATTTACCAATCGGTTCGACCACGTTATTTTTGACGTAGGAGGAGACGACGCGGGCGCGATCGTGCTCGGAACATATCACGAAAAGATTTCCGGGGACGGCTATACCATGCTCTATGTGGTCAATCCCTACCGCCCGCTCACCGAGACGCCGGAACAGGCGGAGGAAGTAATGCGGGAAATCGAGGCGAGTTCTCATTTGAAGGTGAGCGGAATCATCAATAACGCGAACCTTGGCGAGCAGACAGTCTGGAGCGATGTCGAAGCTGCCACGCCGTATTTTGACGCACTCGAATCGCGCACCGGTTTACCGGTGTTTTTTACAACTGTTATGATTCCGTTGGAACCGGGCGCCCAGCGCCCTGACCATATTTTCACCATCAGCCGGCACACAAAAACATATTTTTAGGGAGGCGAACGAAAGTGGCGAAGTTATCCATTCTCACGGACCGGTGTAAGGGCTGCGGTCTATGCGTTGCATACTGTCCGAAAAAGATATTGACCCTCAACAGTGAAGAACTGAACAGCAGCGGCTACACACCTGTCACGGTGACCGATATGGCGGCCTGTATTGCATGCGGCAGTTGTTACCGTATCTGTCCGGACTGCGTCATAACCATAGAGAAATAAAGAGGTGAATGTTTTGGAAAAGGTATTGATGAAGGGCAACGAGGCGCTTGGCGAAGCTGCCATCCGCTCCGGTTGTCGGCATTTTTTCGGTTATCCGATCACGCCGCAGACAGAGCTTTCAGCCTATCTTGCAAAAAAGATGCCGAAGATTGGCGGCACCTTCCTGCAGGCAGAGAGCGAGATTGCTGCGATCAACATGGTTTTAGGCGCGGCTTCCACCGGTGTACGGGCCATGACGTCCTCCTCGTCACCGGGCATATCGCTCAAATCTGAAGGCGTATCCTACATAGCGGGCAGCGACCTGCCCTGCGTGATTATTAACGTACAGCGTGGCGGTCCTGGTCTCGGCGGCATCCAGCCTTCGCAGGCAGACTACTGGCAGGCGACAAAAGCGCTGGGCCACGGAGACTTTCAGCTTCTCGTCTTTGCGCCTTCTACGGTGCAGGAGATGGCTGAATTGGTCTGTGACGCGTTCAACCTGGCGGAAACCTATCGTATGCCCGCAATGATTCTGGCGGACGGCGCGCTTGGGCAGATGATGGAGCCCGTCTCCTTTGATTCGCTTCCGAAACCGCTGCCGATCGAGAAGCCCTGGGCGGCGACGGGCACGCAGATGAAACGCGAACACAATGTAATCAACTCGCTCTATCTCGTTCCCGATCAGCTTGAGCGGACGATCCTGGAACGTTACGCCCGCTACGAGATTATCAAGGAAAAAGAACCTCGCTGCGAGCGCTATCTCGCCGACGACGCGGAAATCATTATCGTCGCATATGGCCTGACCTCGCGCATTGTCAAGAGCGTCGTCAAAGAGGCCCGTGCAAAGGGGATTAAAGCGGGGCTGATCCGTCCGATCACGCTGTGGCCGTTCCCGGATAAGGCGCTGAAAGCGGCGGCGGGGACCGCAAAACAGTTCCTCGTTGCCGAAATGTCTATGGGCCAGATGGTGGACGATGTCCGCCTGGCGATCGAATGCGCCCGTCCCGTCAGCTTTATTGGCCGTACAGGCGGCATGATCCCGCAGCCACAGGATATTATGAAAAAGATAGAAGAGTTAGTCGGAGGTGACAAATAATGGCTGAAATTTTAACAAGGCCGGCGTCGCTGATCGACGTGCCGAACAGCTACTGTCCCGGCTGCGGCCACGGCGTTGTGCACAGGGTGCTCGCCGAGGTGCTCGACGAACTGCAGATAGAAGGGAAGACGGTCGGCGTAGCGCCGGTCGGTTGTGCAGTGCGCGCATATGACTTTTTTAACTGCGATATGATCCAGGCGCCTCATGGCCGCGCGCCCGCTGTTGCGACAGGGGCAAAGCGCGCCAATCCGGACAACATTGTGTTTACCTATCAGGGCGACGGCGACCTTGCCGCAATTGGTACGGCGGAAATGGTCCATGCCGCAACCCGTGGTGAAAATATCACAATCGTTTTTATAAATAACGCTATATACGGCATGACCGGAGGTCAGATGGCTCCGACCACGCTGCCGGGACAGGTGACACAGACGACACCGTTCGGCAGAAACGTTGAAACTGCCGGCTATCCGATCCGTATCTGTGAAATGATGGCAACGCTCAGCGGTACTGCATTGGCACAGCGTGTGGCAATCGACAGCGTTCCCCATATCCGCGAAGCCAAGAAGGCAATTCGCAAGGCGTTCGAAAATGAAAAGGCAAAGCGTGGTCTGTCGATCATTGAAGTGCTGTCCACATGTCCCACCAACTGGGGCATGTCGCCCACAGAGTCCATGCAGTTCGTCAAGGACAAGATGATTCCTTACTACCCGCTGGGCGTATATAAGGACGTTACCGCAGAGGAGGGTGCAAAGGCATGACAACTGAAATCATTTTAGCTGGTTTCGGCGGACAGGGCATTCTGTTTGCCGGAAAGATTCTGGCATACTGCGGACTGATCGCCGGCAAGGAACTCAGCTGGCTGCCGTCTTACGGTCCGGAAATGCGTGGTGGTACTGCTAACTGTTCCGTTTGTATTTCCGATGAACCGATCGGTTCTCCGGTTGTGACAACGCCGGACTATCTTATTGCGATGAATGGCCCGTCCTATAAGAAGTTTATCGATGCAGTCAAGCCGGACGGTCTGGTACTGTTCGATAACTCTATTGTTGAGGAAACCTGCGAGAGAACCGACATCACGGCAATCTCTCTGCC
>USJY01000145.1 GCA_900555065.1 uncultured Eubacteriales bacterium | reverse complement strand
CGGCCAATGATTTCTTCAAAGGGCTTGGAACGATGACTCATCTCCATCACCGACATGCCCGACTGGCCGTAGCAGGTCATTTCCGCAGCGCACTGTTCAAGCACGGGCAGGGGCAGAGCGGACGGGCCGGCTGAAAAATTATATACTCTATTCATTGTTTAACCTCCTATATGAATATTTAATATTCATTATATAGACTCGCAAATTTAAAGTCAAACGGATTACTTAAAAAACCACATTTTCGCTATTACATAAAAAAACTTGTCAATATACTTGCCCGATATGGCGCATTTTACAGGCTTTGTCGGTGCTTTTGCATGCCAAAAAACGGGCCCCGCCCGTCCGGACGGAGCCCGATAAGGATTCTGTTACGCGCCTTTTCTGCGGCATACCCGCGCGGCGGCGACGGTCATATCATCCGCGGCTCTGCCGTCGGCGTCGGCCAGGCGGAGAATCTCCTCGCACAGCTCCGGGAGAGTCTTTCCCCTGGCCTGCTGGCAGTATTTTAAAATGTCGTGCGTAATCTCTACGCCGTCGCTGAGCATGAGCACGATATCCCCTTCGCGCAGGCGGCAGCTTCTGTGCTCCGCGCGCGGACCTTCCATCACACCGGCGGGCAGGGATTTGCAGAACACCTCATAGGCTTTGCCGTCGCGCAGGATCAAGGTGGGCGCTGCGCCCATTTTATAAAAGTCCGCCTTTCCATTGAACAGGTTGACGCTCGCGAGGTCCAGCGTGGAGAAGGACTGCCCGCCGCAACCGAGCAGCAGGGTGGTGTTGACCAGGCTGCATGCGTTTTCCGGACCAAAACCGCTTTCGAGCAGGTGCTGCAGAACATCGAGAGTGAGCTGGCTGACGCGGCCCGCTTCTTCGCCGCTGCCCATGCCGTCAGACAGGGCGAGCACCTTCTGGTAACGGACGGACTTAAAGGCGGAGAAGCTGTCGCCGCAGACGCTTTCCCCCTGCTTGTTCCGCTGCGCCGCCGTGACTTGCAGCGTGAGGTTCTCGCGCTGGCAGAAGCGATAGGAATACACGCCGTCGCGGTACTCGCTCGACTTGCAGGTCAGCTCAAAGCCGCACAGTTCGCTCAGGCCTGCAAGCACCTTCCGGTCGCTTACGCCCTGCGGCAGGACGGCGTCGGCTTCGAGGTACAGCGCATCGTACCGGTCGTAATAGGCCATCGCCTCGCAGCTCGACGCGCCCAGGTTGAGAAAGAACTGCCGGACCCTGCGCCCAAGGTTCTCGTCGAATCGCGAGAGTTTGGTGATTTCGTCGCAGATTCCGTTCACATACGAGCCGAACGCCTCGTATTGCGCCGCCATGATACGGCGGTTTTGCACAACGGTCTCTTCCTTGTGTGATTCAAGCGCCAGGGCGTTTGCGGCGAGATTAAATTCGTTGAGTATCTCTTCGCGGTGAATACAGCGCGCGGCGAAATATTCGGGCAGGTCCGCAGTCTGTATGCCGCCTTTTGTCTCAATACACTTTGCCGCGTTGTTAAATACGTTCGCCGTGTCGTTATAGGCGGCGGACCAGCAGTAGGAGGAAAGCCGGCAGTTGCGGCAGACCGTCTCGGCTACGCCCGCCACCTGCGTTTGGATGTCCGCATCTGCGGCGGTCTTTGCGACGGGCGCGGCGTTGCCGCCCAGCGCGGAGGACACGCTGCCGAGCGATTCAGACGCCGTCCGCAGCCGGCCGAGCACCAGTTCCTTGAACCGGGCCGACTCAAAGGAGCGGTTTTGCGGCAGGGCGATCAGCAGGAAGGACGCGGCCTTTTCAATCCACCGCGCGGGCAGTATACAGAACAGGCTGCCGGCGATCATGACCTCGGAAAGGCTGATCAGGGTAATAATGGAGTTGTTAAGGTAGAGGGTGATCACAGCGTTGGCGAGCATAAAAGCGATAGCGGCCCGCACGCGTCTGGACCCGGAGAAGAGCCCTGCGATCAGTCCGGAAAAGGCGTAGGCGGCAATGACATGCGAAAAGTCCGCCCGGCCAAGGCTCAGAATGACGCCGGTGACAACGCCGCACATGGCCCCCTGCGCGGCCTTGCCGTAGTAGGCCATAAGCAATACGAAAAAGACGGCCGCTGCCCGCGCGGGACTGATATCGTAAACGGCAAGGTCTGTCAGCGGAAGGAGCAGAACGGAGACGAGCAGCACAACCCCGACGCTTTCGCCCTGGGTAAGGCCTGTCTGCCGGATTTCCCTGCGCAGGAAAATCTCCTTGGCTTGTCCTGCAAAATAGGTAAAGACCGCGCCCAGCAGCACGCCGCATGCGCCCGTCACAATATCGAAGATCAGAAATCGATACTGCGCGGCGGCGATGGCATAGACGGCCAGCAGCGCGACCGCCGCGCTGAGCACCGCGACAAGGTCGCTTCTTCGGCGCGGCAGCAGCCGTGAAAAGATGGCTTTGAGCGGCAGGGTGAGCAGTACGCCGCCGATGTACAGAAAATTCTGAAGCCCGCCAGCAAGATACCCGGCAACCGCGCCCGTATACAGGCTTATGGATGCGAGCCGGCTGTTGCTGCGCGTCGCCGCGGCTGCTACCCCGAACGGCACGAGGCCGAAGGGAAGGACGGCAAGGCTGCACAGCAGTCCGAGCAAAAACGACGGCAAAATCTGCCTTATGTACCGGCGGATGACAGCCAGCCGCGTATGGTGGAACCGTTTGGAGATTCGGGCGTTTGTCTTTTCCATAGTTTTATACCTCCTGTTGCACCTTACATTGTACTGCGCAGGCGCGGGAGAATCCTGTCGGATAACTGTACGCCGATTTTGTAACCTTATGCCGAAAAACGGCGGACGGAGGCGGTCCGGCGCGCTCGAATTCCAAGAAAAAAGCGTAAAAATGGCATTGACAATTTCGGTTTTCGCTGTTATACTATATGCGCAACAATGGAGCAGAACGTATTCCCGTTCTCACCGCGCAGAGCCTGCTTTGCCGGTTAATATGCTTGCAAACTTTTTTTGCGTGTATTGTGCGGGGATTTTCTGTCCCCGCACTTGACTTTTTATGGAGGTGTGTCCCAATTAAAACAAAAGAGCTTCTCATGAACGACGCGATTCGCGAAAAGGAAGTCCGCGTTGTCGACGCGGACGGCAGTCAGCTCGGCATTATGCAGACGAAGGACGCTTTGAAAATCGCTATGGACAAGGGCCTGGACCTTGTCAAGATCGCGCCGCAGGCGGTTCCGCCCGTATGCCGGATCATGGATTACGGCAAATACAACTTTGAAAAGCAAAAGCGGGAAAAGGAACAGCGCAAGAATCAGAAGACAGTTGGGGTCAAGGAAGTACAGCTTTCCTGTAAGATTGAGGACAATGACATCAAGACCAAGGCCAACCACGCCCGGCGTTTCCTGGCGGACGGGGACAGGGTCAAGGTTGTCGTGCGTTTTCGCGGCCGCGAGATGGCGCATACCGAAATCGGCCATAAGCTGTTGGAACGCTTCGCACAGATGGTGGAAGAAGAGGGCGTTGTGGATAAGCCGCCGAAGCTGGAGGGACGAAACATGGTCATGTTCCTCGCCAAGAAGCCAGTTAAATAAGCGAGTTTAGGAATATATTATAGATTGAGAGGAGAACCCTAACATGCCAAAGCTGAAAACGCACAGCGGTGCGAAGAAGAGATTTAAACTCACAAAGAACGGAAAGATTAAGCGTATGCACGCTTACAAGTCGCATATTCTGAACAAAAAGACGAGAAAGCGCAAAAGAGGGCTGCGCAAGGCCACTTATGCCGATATCACCAACGCTTACGCGATCAAGCGTCTGCTCCCCTACAAATAATTCCAAAATATCGGAGGTAAAGATACATGGCAAGAATCAAAGGCGCGGTGGCGACACGCAAGCGCAGAAAAAAAATAATGAAAATGGCAAAGGGCTTCTGGGGCGCAAAGAGCAAACAGTTCAGAACGGCGAATGCCGCCGTCATGCGCTCCATGGCCAATTCCTATATAGGCAGAAAGCAGAAAAAGCGCGATTTCCGCAGATTGTGGATTACCCGTATCAGCGCGGCGGCCAAGATGTGCGGCATGAACTATTCCACCTTTATGCACGGCCTGAAACTCGCGCAGATCGACCTTAACCGCAAGATGCTCGCCGAGCTGGCGGTTTCCGATGCCGCCGCCTTCACCGCTCTGACCGAGAAAGCGAAAGCGGCTCTTCAATAACAGACGATGACGCCCGCCGGCTTCTGCCAGCGGGCGTGTTCGCTATCGTGGCCGAGGAAGGAGACGGGGATGGATACGATTCTTTCCAGCCGGGACAATCCTCTGATCCGGCAGGTGCGGGAGCTGCTGGGCAGCGCCCGGGCGCGGCGGGAAAACCGCCTGTTCGCCATCGAAGGCGCCCGGCTGTGCGCCGATGCCGCCCGGTCCGGCGCCGCGGTCACGGCGTTTCTGTATACCAGGCGGGCGGCGGAAACCTACCGTTCCTATTGGGAGCCGGTAGCCGCGGCGGCGCAGCGCCGCTTTGAGATTCCGGAGGCGCTGATGAAATACGCCGCCGACACCGCTACCCCTCAGGGGATGCTGTGCGTGTGCGCTATGCTTGACAACCGCCCGGGGTTGGATACAATAGAACCACATGCCCGCTATCTGGCGCTGGAGGATATCCAGGACCCCGCCAACCTGGGGACGGTCATCCGCACGGCGGAGGCGCTGGGCCTGTCCGCCCTGCTGCTCTCCGACGGCTGCTGCGATCCCTACAACCCCAAGGTGCTCAGGGGCAGCATGGGCGGGGTGTTCCGCCTGCCGCTGCTCCCCGCCGGGGATCTGGCCCATACGGCGGAGATACTGGGA
>USJY01000144.1 GCA_900555065.1 uncultured Eubacteriales bacterium | reverse complement strand
CGGCGTCCATCGCGTCGATGTCCTTGATGATGTCGTTGAACTCCGAATAGCACATATGCGTGTGGATCTGTGTTTCCGGTTTGACGCCGCTGTGGACCAGGCGGAAAGCGGGTATCGCCCAGTCCAGGTAATCGCGGTACCAGTCGCTTTTGCGAAGCGGCAGCTTTTCGCGCAGCGCCGCTTCGTCTATTTGAATGATCCGCAGGCCGTTCGCCTCCAGTTCCAGCACCTCGTCTCGAATGGCCAGGGCGATCTGAAAAGCGCTTTCCCGTAGCGAGACGTCCTCGCGGGGAAACGACCAGTTCAATATCGTTACAGGTCCGGTCAGCATCCCTTTCATGGGCTTTGGGGTCAGGCTCTGCGCGTACGTCGACCAGGTTACGGTCATAGGCCCGCTTCTGGAAATATCGCCCCAGATAATCGGCGGCTTCACACAGCGCGTGCCGTAGGACTGCACCCACGCTTTTTCCGTGAACAGATAGCCGTTGAGCTGTTCGCCGAAATATTCGACCATGTCATTGCGCTCAAACTCGCCGTGCACCAGCACGTCCAGTCCGATCTGTTCCTGCCATTTTACGCACCGCGCTATTTTTTCGCGGTTGAACGCCTCATACTGCGCTTTGCTGATCTCGCCTTTTCTGAACGCGGTGCGGTTGGCCTGTACGTCGGCCGTCTGCGGGAAGGAGCCGATGGTCGTCGTCGGGAAAACAGGCAGACCGAACGCCTGTTTTTGTATGGTTTCTCTTTCAGAAAAAGCGGGAAGTCGAATGCAATCCTCCTGGCGGATCTCCGCGGCCCGCTTTCGTACGGCCGCGTCGCGGCAGTCGGGCCGGCTTTCAAACAGCGCCGCGTTTTTTTGCATAATATCCGGAGCGCCGCCGCGCAGCAGGGATTTGAGCTGCGAAAGTTCTTCCAGCTTTTCTTCGGCGAACGCAAAATGCGCCGTGTATTTCTGCGGGAGCCGCGTCTCGTTTTTCAGCGTATAGGGGACGTGCAGCAGCGAGCAGGAAGTGCCGATCACGGCGTCAATCCCCCGCATATGCAGCCAGTCGAGTATGCCGAGCGTGCGTCGGTAATTGTTTTTCCAAATGTTTTTGCCGTTTACAACACCTGCAAAAAGGGTTTTGCCGTATGGGAATCCGTGTTTCTCGATCAGCTTTTGCGTCTGTTTTCCCTCCACAAAATCCAGGCCGATCCCGTCAAAGCCAAGCGAGCAAATGGTTTCATAGCAGTCTCTTACGTCTCCGAAATACGTCTGAAGCAGCGTCTTCGGCTTTTGAGGCGCGGCAAGGACGCCGCTGTAGAGCCGCTCCAGAAGCGCGGCGTCCGCGCTCGTCATATCGCAGCAGAGGCAGGGCTCGTCAAACTGGACCCAGCCGGCGCCGAGCTCGCCGAATCTTGCCAGCAGCCCGGCATAGGCGCGGCCCGCCTGTTCCGCAAAATCTTCCGCGCCTCTGCGTCCGGCGTACCTGCACAGCTTCAGCAGAGTATACGGGCCGATTACGACGGGTTTTGTCTGCACGCCGAGCGCCTGCGCTTCCAGAAACTCGTCAAAGGGCTTTGTGCCGCAAAGCTTTATTTCCGTATCGTCGCAAACCTCAGGGACCATATAGTGGTAATTCGTGTTGAACCATTTTTTCATGGCGAGGGCCTTTACGTCGCCGGCCGGGCCCTGGTATCCTCTGGCCATTGCAAAATAGATGTCGAGCGGCGTAAGGGGCAGGGAAGAGAATCGCTTTGGAACAATGTTGAACAGGACCGCGGCGTCCAGCATATTGTCGTAGAGCGAAAAATCGTTCGCTGGGATAAAATCAAGTCCCGACCGCTGCTGCGCAAGCCATTGCTTGCGCCGGATGTCCCTTGCCGTACACTGCAGCTGTGCGGCGGAAACTTCGTTTCTGAAATATTTTTCCGTGGCGAACTTGAGTTCTCTTAAAGCGCCGACCCTTGGATAACCGATTACGGAAGTACGCATAACCATATCTCCTTTGCCCGATTCTGAAAAAAACCTTCCTCATGCTCTTACTATAGCACAGGAAGGCCGGTATGCGTTAATATTCATTTTCAATGGTTATCCATAGTTTTATTATATGCCGCGGTACTCCGTAATGTAATTGTGCAGATGGTACAGGTAACGTTCGCTGACAGGACTGAGCGGCCTGTCGGTCGGCGCGATATAACCGATTTCCATCTCCTCGTCGCTCATAAGCGGGATCGCAACGATGTTTGTTCCGTTCAGGTCGCTGCTGAGTATTCCGGAGGATATGGTATAGCCGTTCAGGCCGATCAGGAGATTAAAAAGGGTCGCGCGGTCGGTGACGAGTATGCTCTTCGGGCTTTCCTCCGTGCTGTGCAGTTCCTCCGCATAATAGAAGGAATTATTGATTCCCTGCTCGTAGGTCAGCCGCGGAAAGTCTTTTAAATCTTCGAGCGCGACTGCGTCGCGCCGTGCGAGCGGATTGTCGCGGCTGACAAAAACGTGGGGCGTTGCCGTAAACAGCGGATTGAACTTCAGGTCGGCCGATTGGATGATGCTGAGAATCACCTTTCTGTTAAAATGGCTGAGGAAGAGAACGCCGAGCTCGCTGCGGGAGGTGCGCACGTCTTCGATAATGTCGTGCGTTCTCGATTCGCGCAGTGTAAACATATATTTGTTCTCGCCGTACTCTCTGACGAGCGCGACAAAGGCGTTGACGACAAAGGCGTAGTGCTGCGCCGATATGGAGAAAACGCGGCGAATGCTTTCCTTCTCTTTGTACTGCCGTTCCAGCAGTTCCGCCTGTTCCACGACCTGCCTTGCGTACGAGAGGAATTTCATGCCCTCCTCAGAGAGAAACACGCCCCTGTTGCTGCGGTAGAAAATGGGAATGCCCATTTCCTTTTCAAGGTCGGAAATCGATTTGGAGAGGCTTGGCTGCGCTATGAGCAGCTTTTGGGCCGCGGAAGAAATGGAGCCGCACTCCGCGGTTGCGATCACGTATTTTAACTGCTGTAAAGTCATAGTCCCGTCCTTCCCTTCGCTATCGGCTGTATCCATTCTAGCATAAGCCCGGGAAAAAATCTACGCGCAGATGAAAAAGAGCCGCCGTTATAGCGGCGGCTCTTCGGATCTTTTACGAAAGCTAGGCGTCTTTATGTTTGCGTACCGCTTCTGCGTTTTGCATATGCGGCCCCGGAGCATCGTTTCTTATGGCGTTTTCGTATGCGCAAAACCGTTTATGTAAACGCGACGGCGTCGTGCCGCATGCGCGCAGGGGATTTTAACCGGCCGAAGGCCGGACGCTCCCCCGAAAGCAGCGCGGCGCTTTTTCGGGGATCGCTACAGTACTTTTGCCAAAAACGTCTTCAGGCGTTCGCTTCTGGGGTTTGTGAAAAACAATTCGGGCACGTTTTCTTCCACGATCTTACCCTCGTCCATGAAGATAATGCGTGTGCCGACCTCCCTGGCGAAGTTCATCTCATGCGTAACGACGACCATCGTCATACCGCTCGCCGCAAGGTCGCGCATGACCTCGAGCACTTCGCCGACCATCTCCGGATCGAGCGCGCTTGTCGGCTCGTCAAAGAGCATCACGTCGGGGTCCATGCACAGCGCGCGCACGATGGCGACGCGCTGCTTCTGCCCGCCGGACAGACGGGAAGGATAGTCCAGCGCGCGGTCTTTCAGGCCGACGCGGTCGAGCAGTTCCAGCGCCTTCTGCTCCGCCTGCTGTTTGGAAAGGCCGTGCAGTTTCATCGGCGCAAAAGTCATGTTCCGCAGCACGGTCATGTGCGGGAACAGGTTGAATTGCTGGAACACCATGCCCATCTTCTGGCGGTGAATGTTTATGTTTACCTTGGGGTTGGTGATGTCCGTGCCCTCAAACAGCACCTTTCCGCCGGTGGGCCTGTCGAGCAGGTTGAGGCAGCGCAGGAACGTCGATTTCCCGGAACCGGACGGTCCGATCACGACCACGACCTCCCCTTTGCGGATCTGCGCGTTGACGCCGTCGAGCGCGCGGATGTCGCCGAAATACATCTGCAGGTCTTTCGCTTCAATCAGAACGTCAGTGGTCACTGTTACGCAGCCTCCTTTCCAGCCTGGAAACGAGGGCGGAGAGCCCGACGACCAGGATCAGGTAAATGAGCGCGACGGCGATCAGCGGCAGCAGCGGATCAAAGGTCCGGCCCTTGATAATGTCGCCGGCCTTGGTCAGGTCCTGCAGCGCGATATAGCCGGAGACGGAGGTCTCCTTGAGCAGCACGATGAATTCGTTGGCCAGCGCGGGCAGCACGTTTTTAAACGCCTGCGGCATAATGACCGAGATCATGGTACGCGAGTAGTTGAGGCCCAGGCTTCTGCTCGCCTCAAACTGGCCACGGTCGAGCGACATGATGCCGGAGCGGAAAATCTCCGCGACATATGCCGCAGAATTGAGGCCGAAAGCGATGACGGCGACAAACGTCTTGTCAATGTCGACCGCGGCGAAGATCACGAAGTAGATAATCATCAGCTGGACGACGACCGGCGTGCCGCGAAAGAGGGTGAGGTAAAATTTGCAGATGGCGTTGCCCACCTTCATTTTGCCGGTCATGTCATGCGTGGAGCGGATCACAGCGATGATGAAGCCCAGTATAATCCCGATAATAATAGCAAAGAAGGTGATCTGGAGCGTCACGCCCAGGCCGTCCCACAGGTACCGCCAGCGGTCGTCCTTAATAAAGTCGTTGTAGAATTTATTTTGCAGTGTTTCGAACCATGCACCCATAGCGCAGGCCTCCCATAGTAAAGGAAAAAACGCAGGGGCGTCCGCAGCGCCCCCGCGCTTTCCC
>USJY01000143.1 GCA_900555065.1 uncultured Eubacteriales bacterium | reverse complement strand
TCACAAGGTCGTACGGTTCCGCTTTTTTCAGCAGGTTTTCCGCAGCTTTGGCCTTTTTGGATTTCACGTCCGCGCCAAAGCCCACGGAGAACTTGTCAGTGCGCTTTTCAATAATCTTGTCCAGGCCGTCGAACGCGCCGCCGCATATGAACAGGATATTGCGCGTATCGATCTGAATCAGGTCCTGGTGCGGATGCTTGCGCCCGCCCTGCGGCGGAACGCTCGCAACCGTCCCCTCCAGAATCTTCAGCAGCGCCTGCTGCACGCCCTCGCCGCTCACGTCACGGGTAATGGAGGGGTTTTCAGACTTGCGCGCGATCTTATCCAGTTCGTCGATATAGATGATGCCGTTTTCCGCGAGCTCCACATCGAAGTCGGCCGCCTGAATCAGGCGCAGCAGGATGTTTTCCACATCCTCGCCGACATAACCGGCCTCCGTCAGCGTCGTCGCGTCGGCAATGGCAAAGGGTACGTTCAGCGTCCGTGCAAGCGTCTCGGCGAGCATGGTTTTGCCGCAGCCCGTCGGACCCAGCAGCAAAACGTTGCTCTTCTGCAGTTCTGCCTCGCCCGCCGGCTGCTCGTTTGCAATCCGCTTATAGTGGTTGTAAACCGCAACAGACAGGGAGACTTTCGCCTCGTCCTGATTGATGACGAATTCGTCCAGAATTGCCTTGAGTTCGGCAGGTTTCATCAGATTTATCTGTTTAGCACTGGACTTTGCCGGCCTGCCGATAATATCGCTGCACATGGCGACGCATTCGTCACAGATAAAGGCGTTGGCGCCTGCAATCAGACGGCCCACTTCGCTTTGCGACTTACCGCAGAAAGAGCAGGACGCTTCGTCGTAGATCATATTTTTTGCCATTCAATACACACAATCCTTCTTGGACTAATTTATTCTCTCTGGTGTCTGTGCCGTCCCTTCAGCCCCGGGTTCCGCTTATTCCTTTGTGGCGATGACCTTGTCGATCAGCCCGTATTCCCTGGCTTCCTCTGGCGTCATGAAATGGTCGCGGTCGGTGTCGCGCTCGATCACTTCAAGCGGCTGCCCCGTATTTTTTGCCAGAATCCGGTTGAGACTCTCGCGCACACGCACGATCCGGTCCGAATGTATCTTAATATCGGACACCTGTCCCTGCAGACCGGACATAAGCGGCTGATGGATCAGAATCTCGCTGTTGGGCAGCGCCAGCCGCTTGCCCTTTGTGCCCGAAGAGAGCAGGAACGCGCCCATGCTCGCAGCGAGGCCGACGCAGATGGTGGAAACGTCGCACTTGATGTATTTCATCGTGTCGTAAATCGCCATGCCGGCCGTAATGGATCCGCCCGGGCTGTTGATATAAAAGTGGATATCCTTATCCGCGTCCTGTGCCTCCAGATACAGCATCTGGGCGACGACGAGTGAAGCCGTCACGTCGTTGACCTGATCGGAAAGCATGATAATTCTGTCGTTGAGCAGCCGGGAATATATATCATAGGACCGCTCGCCGCGGTTGGTCTGCTCAATGACCATTGGGACTAAACTCATGGTTGCCACTCCTCTGTTTTTCGTCCATTCTAGTATGGACGGGATTTAAAATATTTATGCTTTGACAGAACGCTTGGTTGTAATCTTGGCGTTCGCCATCACGTATTTGAGCGCTTTGTCAACCGCTATGTCCTCTGCAAGGCGCTCGGAGGGGATAAAGTTTTTAATCTGCTCAAGATCCACCTCATACTGTTCGGACATGCGCTTGTATTCGGCTTCGATCTCCTCTTCATCCACAACAATGTTTTCCGCTTTCACAATTTCTTCCAGCGCAAGGCGGGACTTGACCGTCTTTTCCGCCGTCTCGCGGAATGTGGAGCGGAACTTTTCCATATCGCTGCCGGTGAACTGCAGATATGTCTCCAGATTCAGGCCCTGCTGACGCAGATTGCCGTCGTATTCCTGCACGATGCTGTTGATCTGGTTTTCAATCATCACGTCGGGCACATCCGCTTCCATGCCCTCGATTATCTTGGTGATGACCGCTTCTTCCGCCGCGCGCTCCGCACGGGCATGCGCGCGCTCCTCCATACCCTTTTTAATAGACTTTTTGTAGTCCTCCAGCGTGTCAAACTCGCTGACGTCCTTTGCGAACTCGTCGTTAAGTTCCGGCAGTTCATTGAACTTAATTTCAAAGATCTTCACCTTGAATACCGCCGGCTTGCCTGCCAGAGACTTCTCGTGGTAGTCGTCCGGGAAGGAGACGTTCACCTCCACATCCTCGCCGATGGATTTGCCGATCAGCTGCTCTTCAAAGCCCGGGATAAACTGCCCGGACCCGATCGTCAGACTGTACTTTTCGGCCTTGCCTCCCTCAAAAGCCACGCCGTCCACAAAGCCCTCGAAGTCGATCACGACCGTGTCGCCGTCTTCAACAGGGCGGTCCTCCACGCTTACCAGCCGACCGTGGCTTCTGCGGATGCGCTCCATCTCCGCGTCCAGCTCCTCATCCGATACCTTGGAGGACGGTTTTTGCGCTTTGATTCCGACATATTCGCCAAGCTTCACATCGGGCCGTACAGGTATCTTTGCCTTGAACGTATAGCCGTTTGCATCCACCTTCTCAATTTCGACCTCGCCGCGGCCGACTGTGTCCAGACCCGCCTCGGCAACCGCTTCGTCATACGCCGCCGGATACGTTGCGTTCACCGCCTCTTCATAGAAAATGCCTTCGCCGAGCATTTTCTCTATAATTTTGCGCGGGGCTTTGCCCTTGCGAAAACCCGGAATATTGATCCTGCTCGCGTTTTTTGCGAAAGCAGCGTCGACCGCTTTCTGGAAAACCTCCGCTTCTACTTCGATCTCCAGCTCCACGATGCTCTTCTCCAGCTTTGTAACGCTGTTCAGTTTCATTCAATCGTCCTCCAGTTTTATATGTTCATTTCGCATTTTACATAGTTATTTATTTTACCATGAGTTTATACGTTTTGCAAGTACCTAACCCCTCTACTTTTCCCGAATCGCCGTATTTTCAGAAGGGAAAACGGCTGCGCGGCTTTGTAACGTCGTTTTTCGCTTACACGCGCGCCCTGGCGACGCTGTAAATGCGTACACACCCCAGGACAAAGCGCATGTGCCGTGGCGTCACAAATCAAAACGATCGAATAAACGCGAACCGGAACGGGTTTATACGGCATCTATATTAACCAGCGATCAAAATTGTTAAATATATGGTCCATATGCCTTGAAATATAAAATATGCTTGACATTATTGCTTTTAAATGGCATAATAAATTCAGTTAATTTTACTTCAAAATCAACTATAAAAGGGATGACAGTGTTGAATATCTATACAGCCTATCGTGAAAAATACAGAGCGGAGCTCGATGAAAACGTAATCGCTTTCTGGCTGAAATACGGAAAAGATACGGAACATGGCGGCGTATATACTTGCCTTGATAAAACCGGGACGCTCTACTGCACAGACAAATCGGTCTGGATGCAAGGCCGCTGCGCGTGGATGTTTTCCTATCTGTGCGGCCTGTATGGCTACAGAGAAGACTACCATGCGTTTGCTAAAAGCTGCCTTGCTTTTCTGGACGCCCACTGCATTGACCCGCAGGACGGACGCATGTATTTCTCCGTAACGGGTGACGGACAACCGCTGCGCAAACGCCGTTATTTCTTCAGCGAGACGTTTTATATCATCGCATGCGCTGAGTATGCCGCTGTATTCGGCGATGAAACCTATATGGAGAAGGCGCGCCGGTATTACGACTTTGTCATGCGTATCTACCGCGATCCAGGCGCAGACCCATATAAAATCACGCCCAAATATCAGCCTGGCGTCCGGCCGTCCAAAGCGTTTGCCGAACCCATGATTTTGCTCAACGTATCCCATATTATGAGCCGCTGCGACAGTGCAAACGCAGCGAAGTATGACGCAGCAGCCAAAGAGCTTACCGAAACGATCCTGCAGCTTTTTTACAAACCGGAACTGAAAGCATTGCTTGAGACGACGGGCCCCAACGGCGAATTTTTGCGCAATGCGTTCGGCGGCCGCACAATGAACCCCGGCCATGCCATAGAGGGCGTCTGGTTCCTCGTCACGCAGGCCAACAAAACGGGCGACAAAGCGCTTTTGGAAAAGGCGGAGAATATTTATGCCTGGGCTATGGAGCGCGGCTGGGACCGTACGTACGGCGGCATGTTTGCATTTGTGGATGTGCTTGGCTTCCCGCCTGAGGCGCTGGAGCACGATATGAAGTTGTGGTGGCCCACCTGTGAAACCATCATCTCCTCGCTCATGCTTTTTGAGGCGACCGGACGCCAAGAGTATTGGGAGAACTTTGTAAAGGCGGATTCCTTCGCATTCTCCTTTTTCAGCGACCGCGAGGGCGGCGGCGAATGGTATGGCTATCTGCACAGAGACGCGACCCCGACACTGCCCGCCTGCAAGGGAAATCTTTTTAAAGGTCCTTTCCACGTGCCGCGCATGCTCTCGATCGCTGAACGCTGCCTGGCCCGCCTGGAAGCGAAGCAGGCGGATTGATGCGCTTGCTACCGTGCGGATGTCGCTGTCAATATGCATCCCCACCCCCAAAATCCGGCGCGCATGCGCCGGATTTTTTCGGTTCTGCTTCTCCATACGCTTGACAGGCGGGACAGCAAATGCTCAAGGTGCTCGCAAAGATACGACGCACGGTATCGTTGCGGGTTTTTCCCAGGAATAACCTTGACAATTCACCCCGCTCTTGGTATGATTATAAAGCCTGTGTATTGGGATGTAGCCAAGCGGTAAGGCAACGGACTTTGACTCCGTCACCCGTGGGTTCGAATCCCGC
>USJY01000142.1 GCA_900555065.1 uncultured Eubacteriales bacterium | reverse complement strand
CGGGATGGGACCCACCATATGGAAAAAGCAGGGCAAGCATACGCTGTACTCCATTAAGCTTTTGCCCATAGGCGGCTTTGTCCGCCTGGAGGGAGAAGACGAGGCGAGCGACAGCGCGCGCGCTTTTAACAATAAGTCTAAACTCTCGCGCATCGGCATCCTGGTCGCCGGCGCCCTGATGAATATACTGTTCGGGCTGCTCCTCATCATTATTATGTACAGTACCAGCGGCGCGGACGGATTTGTTACGCGCACCATCCGCGAAGTATCGCTGCCGGAACAGACCGCGTTTCAGGCGGGGGATACCATCGTCAAGCTCGACGGGTACGGCACACTGAATTATACGGATGTCAACTTTGCCATATCCAATATCGACTCCGAAACCACCACCGCCACCGTCCTGCGCGACGGGGAGCGGATCAAGCTTGAGGACGTCCCCTTTATCAAGACGGAAAGCGGCTATAAGCTTGGCGTGACTATGGAGGTCGAGCCCTTCAATCTGTGGACAGTGCTTAAAAACAGTCTGACACAGTGCCTGTCCATGGTGCGCCTGGTCTGGGTTTCGCTCGTCTATCTTGTAACCGGCAAAGTCGGGCTCAGCCAGCTGACCGGCCCGGTCGGCATCACCGCCATGATCGAGGAGACGGTGCATTTCGGTATCACGCCCGTGCTGAACATTGTGTCGCTGATCGCCGTCAATCTTGGCGTTGTCAACCTGCTGCCACTGCCGGCGCTGGACGGCGGCCGAATTTTCTTCATTCTCGTCGAGGCCGTGATACGCAAGCCGATTCCGCCGCAGAAGGAAGGGCTTGTGCACATGATCGGTTTCATCCTGCTCATGGCGCTGACCGTATTCGTCTTTGTAAACGACATCATACGGGTGGTGAGTTAGGTGACGCGCGCAGTCAGGGTCGGCGCCCGCTATATCGGCGGCGGGCAGCCCGTCGCCATACAGAGTATGCTCAATACGCCTTCGGCCGATCCAGCGGCCTGCGTCGCGCAGGCGCGGGCGCTGGAGGCCGCAGGATGTGAGATCCTGCGCCTTGCCGTGCCGGATATGGCATCAGTGCAGACCATACCAGCCCTCAAGGCAGCCGTGCGTATGCCCATTGTGGCCGATATCCATTTCGACTACCGACTCGCCCTGGCGAGCGTGGACGCGGGCGCGGATAAAATCCGAATCAATCCCGGCAACATCGGCGGCGAAGCCCATGTCCGCGCCGTCGCGGAGGCCTGCGGAAATGCGGGCGTGCCCATCCGGGTCGGGGTCAATTCCGGCTCGGTCGCAAAGCCCGTATTGCAGCGGCACGGCCGTCCCTGCGCCGAGGCGCTGGCTGAGAGCGCGGTCTACAGCGCTTCGCTTTTAGAGCAATTCGGATTTACGGATATTGTGCTCTCCGTCAAGGCTTCGGACGTGACGGAGATGATCCGCGCAAACCGTATTCTGCATAACATGCGCGATTACCCGCTGCATCTGGGCGTGACCGAGGCCGGCACGGCCGACAGCGGCCTGATCAAGTCGAGTATCGGCATTGGCAGCCTGCTGTGCGACGGCATAGGCGACACAATCCGCGTCTCGCTGACGGCGGACCCTGTGCAGGAGATATACGCCGCAAAAAAAATCCTCCGTTTCTGCGGTCTGCGCCGCGAGGGTGTGGAGATCGTATCCTGTCCCACCTGCGGCAGGACCAAGGTGGATTTAATCGCGCTCACGCAGCGGGTGGAACGTGCCGTGGCCGGCGTCCGCGCACCGATTACGGTCGCTATCATGGGCTGCGCAGTCAACGGGCCGGGCGAAGCGCGCGAGGCGGACGTCGGCCTTGCGGGCGGGGACGGGGAACTGCTCCTGTTCAAACGCGGCAAACCTGTGAAAAAGGTCCCGGAGTCGGAGGCGGTCGAAATCCTGCTGAGGGAAATCGAGCGCCTGGAATCGGGCCATGTAAAAGAATAAAAAATGACCGAAGCCATCCGGCGTCGGTCATCTGCATTTGTGGGCGAGGAGTATAACATGGAGAATAGCTTGCAGCGTCGTTTTTTTGATGAGTTTACAAAATACCCGCGCGACGGCGCGCTGCACGAACTGCTGGAGAACGCAGTCGTCGTACAGGTGCTCAACAACCGCGCAGAGCGCAGGATGAAAGTTTATCTGCTGTTCGAGACATATCCGGACAAGTCCTGCAGGGCACAACTGGAGCAGGCGATTCAGGAGGCGTACAGCCTGCAGGAAGTGCGCGTCACCGCCTGCTTCCGTACGGACGAGATCGGGCCGTATCTCGGTGATCTGATGGAAGAAGTGCAGGCGGAAATCCCGGTGTTGAGCGGTTACTGCGACGGTACGGCTGTATATGAAAACGGCGTCCTCAAGGTGCGCACCGTCTTTTCGGGCAGTGCGATCCTGCAGGGTATGCAGTGCGACAAACGCATCGCGGCCTATGTAAAAATGAAGTTTGGCGCTGAGATCCCCGTCGTGTTTCAAGATATGGAGGAGCGCGAAGTCGACTATGCGGAATACGAACGCCGTATGCGCGAAAAGCTCATAAAAGAGCGGCCTGCGCCGCCGGCTTCGCAGGCCTCGCGCCGCCGTCGCGCACAGCCGCAGAAGCCCGTGGCCCAGCCCCTGTACGGACGGGAAATCAAGAGCGAGCCTGTGGAAATAGCGGCCGTCGACGTGCTCATGGGCAGGGCGACCGTCAGCGGCGTCGTGGACGAGCTGCGCACCGTAGAGCTCAAAAACGGCGCGGGCGTAATGCTGCTGTTCCAGCTGGAGGATAAAACTTCCATGATCGGCGTAAAAGTATTCCCCGGGGAAAAAACAGGGCTTCTGCTCTCGGCGCTGCACAACGGCGACAGGGTCATCGTCCGCGGTTCAGTGGAGGACGACCGGTTCGCGGGCGACGTGGTAATCCGCGCCAATTCCATTGGCAAGCTACAAAACGAGCGGCATACCGACTTTGCGCCTGAAAAGCGGATCGAACTGCGCGCCCATACCAATTACAGCTTTACTCACGGGCTCATCCCGCCTGAGACGCTTGTTGACCGCGCGGCCGACTGGGGTCATACTGCCCTTGCGGTGACCGACCGCATGAGCGTGCAGGCATTGCCCTTTGCCGCAAAACGCGCAAGGGAGCGCGGAATAAAACTCATATGCGGCGTGGACGCAAACTACATAAACGATACCCAGTCCGCCGTGTTCGGCAAGGACGGCGGGCATTTTGACGGCCGGTTCGTCGTGTTTGATATTGAGACGACGGGACTCAGTCCCTCAGTGGACCGTATTACGGAAATCGGCGCGGTCGTCGTGGAAAACGGCGCTGTGACCGGCACGTTCCAGACCTTTGTCAATCCGGGCATGCCCATCCCGCAGAAGATCGTGGCGCTGACTGGAATAACGGATGAAATGGTGGCCGGCGCGCCGGGGGAAGCGGAGGCGGTCGCGGCCTTCCTGGAATTTGCCGGAAGCGTACCGCTTGTGGCCCACAACGCAAACTTTGACTGCGGTTTCATCCGCGTTGCGGCCCGGCGAGCAAAGCTCTCGTTTGAGAATACATATATAGATACCGTCCCCATATGCCGCAGCCTGTTCCCCGAGCTCAAAAGCGTTAAGCTCGACCTTGTCGCAGCCCATCTGGGACTTGGCCGGTTCAACCACCACCGGGCGGATGAGGACGCGCGCGTCCTGGCCGGGATCTTTACAGCGCTGCTGTCGCGGCTTTCGGATATGAAGGGGATTTCCGATATTTCGCAGATTAACCCGCTGATCAATTCGAGCGCTGCCGGCCGGCCCAATCAGATCACCATTCTCGTCCGTAATGAAGAGGGGCTGAAAAACCTCTACGCGCTGCTCACCGAAGCATACACGGCCGAGGGCCGCGTGCCGGCCGTTACGAAGAGTATGCTGGACGGGCGCAGGGAAGGGCTGCTGATCGGCTCTGGAAATATGGACGGCGAGCTGATCAAAATGATGGTGGAGGGCCGCAGCGATGCGGACATATACCGCGCCGCAAAGTTTTACGACTATTTGGAACTCCAGCCCATCTCCTGCGCGATGCGCCGGGTGGATACGGGCTGGATCCGCGACATACGCCAGCTGCAGATGCTGTACGAACAGGTGCTCGACCTTGCGCAGCGGCAGGACAAGCCGGTTGTCGCGTCCGGGGACGTGTGCTTCCTCGACGAGGACGAGCAGCTGCAGTGGGACGTGCTGTGCACGGCGCGCAGCCAGCGCGGCGGGCGCGACCCGCTGTATTTCCGCACGACGGACGAAATGCTCAAGGAATTTGACTACCTCGGCAAGGAGAAAGCCTACGAGGTCGTCGTGACGAACACCCGCGCCATCGCCGAGCAGGTGGAGGATATCGAGCTTTTGCCCAAGGGCAAGCTGTTCCCGCCGCGGCTTGAAAATTCGGAAGAAGACCTTAACCGCATGGTGTGGGGGAAAGCGCACGAGCTTTACGGCGACGATCTGCCGCAGCTGATCGTCGACCGGCTGAACGTCGAGCTCGGCAGCATTCTGGGCAAGTACGACGTCGTCTACATGTCGGCGCAGAAGCTCGTGCAGCGCTCGCTCGAGTGCGGCTACCTCGTCGGCTCGCGAGGGTCGGTCGGCTCGTCGCTTGTCGCGTACATGGCCGGCATCACCGAGGTCAACGCCCTGCCGCCGCACTACCGCTGCCCCAAGTGCCGCAACGTCGAGTTCCACGCGGGCGAGTATGGCTGTGGCGCGGACATGCCCGATAAAATGTGTCCCGTCTGCGGCACGAAGTATGTCAAAGACGGCTTCGACATCCCGTTTGAAACTTTCCTCGGCTACGGCGGCGGCAA
>USJY01000141.1 GCA_900555065.1 uncultured Eubacteriales bacterium | reverse complement strand
CGTTGCCGAAGACCGTATACCTCAGACCATGCGCTGGCCGTTGATATCGAGATGGAACTCCAGGTCCAGTTTTTCCGCCGCGCGGCGGCACAGGAGCATGCGCTCCATGAAGATTTCAAAATAGTCCATCACCGAGCAGTAGCGCGTGTCAATCTGCAGCCGGAGCAGGACTTCGGCGTGCTCGGTATCGATCTGCGTGACGGATTCCTGTACGGAATAGTTCACGCGGTCGTGGATATCGAAGGAAGCGGGGTCCACGTTGCGCACGCGGCTGCGGCGCACGTCGGTCTTATCCGCAATGATAAGGGCGGCGGCAATGGGCGTGACCGGCGACGCGCTGCCCTCGTCATGGTTGCCGATGGCGGTGACAATGTCCGCGACGTCCTCTACGTCCGCGCCGAGGCCGCTGAGGAACTGATAGGCCATGACGGCGCCGGACTGCGCGTGGCCCGTACGGTTGACAATATTGCCGATGTCGTGCAGGTACGCCGCGATTCTGGCAAGTTCTGCCTCCCGCTCCGAGTGGCCGAGTTGGAGCAGAATATACTGCGCGACGTCCGCCACATGGACGACGTGGGCCAGGCTGTGTTCTGTATAGCCGATGTTGAACATCGCCTCGTCGGCCTTCTCGACCAGCGCGCGGGCTGTGGGATTGTTTTTAATTTGTTCGTAAGTGATTTTCATAAATGCGTTTTACTCCTTTTTAAAGCGTACCGTAATTTCGGTACCGACGCCTGTGCGGCTGGACAGTTCAATGCGCGCACCGTGGCGTTCCGTAATATGTTTCACAATGGCAAGCCCCAACCCTGTGCCGCCCGTCTGCTTGGAACGGCTCTTGTCAACCCTGTAAAAACGCTCGAAGATACGGTCCTGGTGCGCTTTGGGGATGCCGATCCCCGTATCCCGGACTGTCAGAACGCCCGGTCGCACCAGTACGTCCACGCTGCCGCCGTCGCGGTTATAGCGTATGGCGTTGTCGCAGAGATTGTATATCAGCTCTGAGAGCATGCCCTTGTCGCCCGTCACATAGCTGTGGCCGCCTATAACGGAAAAGGTGATCCCGCGCGCCTCGGCGGGCAGGGCCAGGATGGCTTCGCACTCCAGCGCCAGCTCCAGCAGATCCACCCGTTCCAGGTGCATGGCGCCCTCCGGGTCGTCCAGTTCCGAAAGCTGGATGATGTCGCTGATGAGCGTGAGCAGGCGGCCGGCCTCCTTGCGGATAATGGCGGCAAAACCCCGGATGTCCTCCTCTTTTGCCATGCCGTTCTCGATCATCTCCGCATAGCCGGAGATCGAAGTCAGCGGCGTTTTGAGCTCATGCGACACGTTGGCGGTGAACTCCTGTTTCATTTTCTCGATCTGGCGCTGTTCGCCCACGTCCACGATAAAGCAGATGATCCCCGCAAAGCCGACGGCAGCGGAAACGTTGTTCGCCATAACCTGCAGCTGTTTTCCGCCGGTCTCCACAAACGCGGTGCGGCTCTGTCCCGGCTGCAGATCTAGACATCTGAGCAGTTCGGGGCAGCCGACGTGTTCATCCAGCGCCGTCTGTTCGCAGTCGGACGGCAGGTCCAGCAGCCGGCGGGCGCTTTCGTTGGCGAGCTGGATGCGCCGCGTTTCGTCCAGCACGATCAGGCCCTCCGTCATGTGCTGGATGATGACTTGCAGGCGGTTCTCCTCCTCTTCCAGCTTGCGCATCTGGGAAAGGATCTGGTCGCGCTGGGTACGGATTTCGCGCACAAAGGGGCGCAGCTCGGGATAGATTCGGTCGTCCTGCGCGGACAGATCCGCGCCGTCGCGGGCGAGCGCGTAGATGGGTTTGAGTATTTTCCTTGTCAGAATGACGGCGAGCAGCACGGCAAGTCCGGTCAGGACGGCCAGCGTAAGCGCGAGCTGCCACACGATCGTACCCGCCGGGGGCAGAAGCGAAGCGCTCTCCACTGAGACGCGAAGTACGTTCCCGTTCTCCATGCGGACCGCGTAGTAGTGGACCTGGCTGCCGAGCGTATCGGAACGGCGGACGGCATAGCCCTCGCCCTCCCGCTGCGCCGCGGCAACCTCCGGCCGAAGCAGGTGGTTTTCAAGCTGCGCGCCCGGCGCAGCGCTGTCGTACAGCACTTCGCCCGCGGCGGAAATAACGGTTATGCGGCGATCCTCCGCCGCATATATGCCAAAGGACGCGGCGTCGCCGATATCGTCTGCGCCGGACAGGATCAGATCCGCGTAGGCCCGCAGATCCCGCTCGATCTGCCGGTAGTAGCCGTTCAAAAAGGCGAATGTCAGCAGCACGGAGACAAGCAGCGCTGACAGCAGGCCCATGAGCAGCAGTTGTGTGCGTACTTTCCGTTTCACAATTCATCACTTTCCGAGCTTATAGCCCACGTTCCTGATCGTTTTAATCAGCGCCCCGCTCTCGCCGAGCTTCTGGCGCAGGGTCTTGACATGCATGTCCACCGTGCGGCTCTCCCCGCTGTAATCAAAGCCCCAGACGTTGGAGATGATCTTCTCGCGGGATACGACGATGTCCTGATTGATCAGAAGAAACTTTAACAGCTCGTATTCCTTATAGGTGAGGATACAGGGCGCGCCGTCGACCGTGACGGCATGGCGCGAGTCGTCCAGCTCCACCCCGCCGCAGCGGTAGACCTGCGTCTGCTCCTTGGGCGCGGTCCTGCGCAGCAGCGCCTTGACCCGCGAGACAAGCTCCATAATCCCAAACGGCTTTGTGAGGTAGTCGTCCGCGCCCATATCCAGGCCCGTAACCTTGTCCAGCTCCGTGGTTTTGGCCGTCACCATCATAATCGGCAGTTCCTTCGTCTCAGGCCGGGCGCGCAGGGCGTTGAGCAGGGACAGGCCGTCTTCGCCCGGAAGCAGAATATCGAGCAGGACGAGGTCGGGCGTATGGGCCGCGACGGCTTCAAAAAAGCTCTTCCCGTCGCCAAACCCCTCTACCTCGTAGCCGCTGTTGCGCAGCGCGTAGGTCATCATTCCCCGGATATCGGCGTCGTCTTCCACAATATAAATGCGCATTCCGCATCCCCGCCTTTCACGATTCGAATCGGCTTATGCACAGCCGCCTCTACTATGAATTATAATACAGCGGACGCGGTTTTACAACCCGGCGCGCAATCTTTTACATGCAGTTTACACGCGTTATACACAAAGCGCCGCGCGGCGCGACGGCCGGCTTCAGACCGTACAGAGGTAAGCCACATAGCCGACGTAGCCGGCCAGGGCCAGAAACGCCTGCCAGCGGCTGAACTTCTGTGTGAAAAACGACGGCAGGAATGCAATGAGGTTTATGGCGATACACACGGGCAGATCCACCATAAGCATGGAGGACGCAATGGGCAGCGCGCCGCCCGAAATAACGGCGCAGACAGGCAGAATGAGGACTGTGTCTATGATGTTCGCGCCCAGGATATTCCCCACGGACAGCGACGTCTCACGTTTGACAAGGGCAGTGACTGCGGTAACGAGTTCCGGCAGGGACGTGCCGATCGCGACAACGGTAAATCCAATCACCGACTCCGGTACGCCGAGCATAAGCGCGATCCCGCTGCCACCTTCCACAAGCAGCTTGGAGCCGACGACGGTACCCACTGCGCCGACGAGGAACTTTACGACGTTTCCCGCCACGGCTTTCCTGTCCGGCCGGGGCGGGCGCGCGCCGCCGTCGTCCTCCCGTTTCGACGCGCGCAGGTTTTCCGTGACGAACAGTGCGAATATTGCGAGCAGGAGCAGGCTTTCCCATACAGTCAGCCGCCCGTCCACTGTGAGTACGAGCAGGGCGCAGAGCGCGACGATCAGCAGCGTGGCCTTGGTCATAAACTGCCTGCGTGGCAGGGCAAGCGGCATGAACAGGATGCTGACGCACAGGATCAGGCCCGTGTTCGCCGTCACTGAGCCGACTGCGTTGCCAATGGCAAGCGCCTGCATGCCATCGGCGGCCGCAATGGACGACACGATCAGTTCGGGCAGCGTGGTGGCGAAGCTCACGATAGTCGCTCCGATCACAAAGGCCGGAATGCCCGATACGCGCGCAATCCAGCCCGCCGCGTCCACGAACATATCCCCGCATTTGACGATCAATACGACGCCGAGCACAAAAGAAATATAAATCCAGACGGTTGCCATGCCTTTCCCTCCGGTCTCTGAGATGGGCCCTTCTCCCCCAATATATGAGCCCTGCGCCCCCTTTAGAAGCCGGGCCACGGAAATCCCCCGAAACGCTATGACGACAGGGCTTGCGGTATTTTTAAAAAATTCTTGCCAAATTAGAATATTTATACTATAATACTTTGTATTATTTACATTATCATTTATCTCTTGGGAGGAAAACAAAATGAAACACATGCAGAAAATTCTCGCGGTCCTTCTGGCCGTGTGCCTGATCGCCGGGATCTCGGCCTGCGGCGGCAGCGGCGTCAACACCGAGGTCGCCACGCAATACGTCCAGGGCATCCTGGACCGCAATTATCTCGGCCAGTATGACGCGGACTTTCTGGAACTGATCGACTGTTCGGAAAAGGAGGCCGAGGAGGACTATTTGGACGGCCTGGAGGTCGAGGCCAATTACTTTGCCGGCGTGTTCGGGATCGACTTTATGGAAGGCGACGTCCTGGACGAGGCCGTGGATCTGTACCGGCAGGTGTATGCCCGGTCCAGGTTCACGGTGGACCCCGCCGCCAAGATCGACGACGCCACTTATGGCGTGAAGGTCACGGTGGAGCCCATTGACGTATTTCATCTGGTCGCCGACGAGCTCACCTCCGACACGCCCGCCTCCTCCCTGGTGCAGGCGTTTGACGCCGCCTATTCAGATGTGGACGTAAACGCCATGACGGACGAGGAATACCAGGCCTACGACGC
>USJY01000140.1 GCA_900555065.1 uncultured Eubacteriales bacterium | reverse complement strand
TTCGCCGCACCCCCCACAGGAAGCGGCGATACGTATTTCCCCCTTGCCTATTCCGTATGCAACTATATAGTAGCATAAAATATAAGATTTGACAAGCCATAAAAACAATTTTTATCTGAATATCCGATATAAAATGCAAAAAAACGTTGTTCTGCATAGCGAACATTTTACTTTACGGCACAGAACCATACACGGCAGGAAACTGCGCAAATTGTGCGTGAGGATAAGACAAAAGAAAATAAGATCCCGCAACCTGACGCGGCGCAGGGATCCAACGCCGACAAAGCGGGCGGCTGGAGCCTGCCGTCCGGCCTGCCGCAAACAGGGGAGAAAGGCAAGGCCGCTTTCCAAACGGGGCGCGTCCGCATCCGCCCGGCGCCGGCGCGTCTGCTGATTCCGGCCCGGTCCGCCCCGAATTCAGGCGCGCCGCGCAGTCTTCGTCGGAATACGGGGATTTTCGCACGCGTCCTGCGCGCGGCATATACTGCTAATGTGGATTTACCACGAAATAAAGAAAGGCGGTTCTCTCATGGCTTGTTGTAATTTTTTCGTGAACAGATGCAGAAGGTGTTGTTGGGGATGCGGCTGCAATAGCTGTTGCAATAACTGCGCCTGCAATAACGGCAACGGCTGCGGCTGCGGCTGTATAAACACGAGCACGCTGGATACTGCGAGCGTGCTGGACAGCATCAACGGCTGCGGCTGCAACACTCTGTAAACGTCGGGTGTGCGCGAAACGGCTCGCCGCAACGGCGAAAATGCGCGCCGCTGTCCGCAAAACTTCGGTCCCGGACATATGAACGCGCATAAGCCGTCGGCGCCGCTATATACGCCGAAAAGGGCTCCGGAAACTCCGGAGCCCTTTTCATGGATTCAGCGCGAATGGGTTTCAGCGCGGGCGTATCTTCCTGCTCACATTGGCGTAGACGAGTGTAAACACGACAATGACGACCACGGCAATGCCGCCGGCGGCCGTCGCCCAGGGAGCAATCTGCAGCGATGAAAGCAGCGCCGTTGCGGTGACGATCAAGTCCAGCAGAATGAGTACCAATCCGATCAGTCTGCTCAGGTTCTTCGCGTTGTATTTCGGCGGCTCGCCCTTGGCGCGCCCGCCGTAGCCGGAAATGATCGCCTCGCCCTTGCCGGCGAGCATATATATGCCGAATCCCAGCACAAACAGGACGACGGCGCAGACCACGACGAGGTTCAAAATATCGTTGAGCGTCATATATTTCCTCCAAAAGGTATCTGCAGGCGTCCGCCGTACTTTGCGCCTGCGGGCTTTCAGTCGACGCGTTATCCTGCAAATTTTCTGCTGCTATTTTATCACGATGGAAAACAACTTGTCAATTCTCCCATCCCTGAAAATGCGCGCACACAGGCCGGTTTGTCAAGAGCAGGGAAGGCCCGGCTGCCGTAGCCCGTTGCGTCGTCCGGTTTTGCGTACGCACCGCAGCCCGCCCGCTTACGCCCTTAAGAACCGAAGCGGGCGGGCTGCGGCTGCGGGGCCTGCAAGCAAAAGGGAAGCGGCAAGGCCGCATCGCGCGGCCGGAGCGATACCGGCCGCGCGCCTACGCCGCTTTTTTCTGGCGGCGCCTGTCGCGCATGCGCGCAATCCAGGCCTCGATCCGGCACACGCCGGAACTCAGCCCGCGGAAGACGTATATGCTCGCATAGAGCAGGGGCAGGTAGAAAAACGCCGTCCGGTTGAACAGGGATCCCAGCGTGAAGAAGGGGCCGCCCAGGATAAAGAAGGCCAGGAATCCCGCAATCAGCGCAATATTGATCACAATCATTTTACCGGTCAGCGGTTCTGACACCCGGAAAAGCAGTACGAACCCGACAGTCGCCGTCAGCAGCACGTGCATGGTCGAAGTCTCCAGCGTAGTCAGTTCAAACGCGATCCCCGCCAGCTCCACAATCAGTATATTCATAATAACGGTAATCGCAGCGGGCAGCGAATTTTCCAGAACATTCGGCAGGAACCTGCCCTCCGGCCGTTCAAAATTGGGCCGCAGCGCGAGCAGGAAGGACGGAATGCCCACCGTGAACACGTTAATGGGGGTAAGCTGCAGCGGCGTAAAGGGATAGGGGAGCGGCAGGAAGGTATAGAGGATGCTTAAAATGGTCGAATAAATGGTTTTGACAAGGTACATGGCCGCAACGTTCTCTATGTTGTTGATCACCCTCCGGCCTTCTCTGAGCACCTGGATCATGGCGGAAAAGTTGGAAGTCATGAGCACGAAATCGCAGGCGCTGCGCGCCGCGTCGCTGCCGCTGACCATGGCGACGCTGCAGTCGGCTTCTTTCATGGCGGGCACGTCGTTTACGCCGTCGCCCGTCATGCAGGTCGTGTGCCCGTTGGCGCCCAGCGCGCAGATCAGCTCACGCTTCTGCTGGGGCGACACCCGTCCGAATACCGTGTTTTCCTCCGCGATCGCGCGCAGATCGGTTCCCGGCGCAATGCGGCTCATATCCACGGCCTTCTCGTACCCCTCCAGTCCCGCCGCGCCCGCAATGGCGCTGACAGTGAGCGGGTCGTCGCCGGAAATGACCTTGAGCGTCACGCCCTGTTCCCGGAAATACCGGAACGTCTCCGGCGCTTCGGCCCGAATGGTGTCGGACAGCACCAGCAGCGCGATGCAGCGCAACTTCGCGGGCAGCGCGTCGCCCTGTATGGGCTGATCCGTGTGCGCCAGGCAGAGCACGCGCAGGCCCCTGGCCGTATATGTCTGCGCCCGCCCGAACAGAGGCAGGGACTTGTCCTGAAATACGAAAGCGGGCGCGCCGATGACAAAGCTGCCCTCGCCTTCAAAAGTTGCGCCGCTCCACTTGCGCTTGGAAGAGAAGGGAACGGCCGTTTCAAGTTTCCATCTGCGCTCGCTGCCGAACGCCTTTCGGAGTATGTCGGCCGTGACGTTTTCATCCTGGAGCGCGCCCATGAGCTCGGAAATGGCCTGCTCGGCCCAGCCGTCCGGAACCTGTTCAAGTTTGTCCAGCGTCTCGAAGGACAGGGTGCCGTCCGTAATCGTGCCGGTTTTATCAAGGCAGATCACGTCTACCCGCGCCAGCGTCTCGATACTGTCGAGCGACTGCACCAGCGCGTTGTTGCGGGCGAGGTTCAGGGCGCTCACCGTGAGCGTGATACCGGTCAGCAGAATCAGCCCTTCCGGGATCATGCCCAGCATGGCGGCCGACGCACCGAGCACCGCGCTCTGAATGGTCGCGCCGTCGGTTGTGTACTGGTTGTAAAACAGGACGATGCCGACCGGGATGATGATAAAGGTCAGCACGCGTATAATGAGCGTAAGGTTGCGCATGAGCTTGGAGCGGCTCTTTTTGACGCGCTTTGCCTCCTTGGTCAGGGCAGTGGCGTAGTTGTCGTCGCCCACGGCGGTGACGCGCACATAGGCGCTGCCGCCGACGACAAAACTGCCGGACATCACCTTGTCGCCCGGCTCTTTCCGGATCCCGTCCGGCTCGCCGGTCAGCAATGCCTCGTCCATCTCCAGCCCCTGCGACTGGAGCACTACCGCGTCCGCGCAGACCTGGTTGCCCGTCTGCAGCAGGATCACATCGTCCATTACAATCTCTTCGCAGCCAATGGCAGTAATCTTGCCGTCCCGCACTGCGTGCGCCTTTGTCTGGGCGAGGATAGAAAGCCTGTCCAGAGTCCGCTTGGCGCGCACTTCCTGGAAAATGCCCATGGCGGTATTGCATAGGGCGATGCCGATGAACAGCGTGTTTTCAATGTGTCCTACGAGCAGGATCGCCAGGGCGAGCAGCACGTTGATCAGGTTAAACAGGGTACAGGTATTCTTGCGTACGATCTTGCCGATCGACGGTGTAAGTCCCTCCGGCTGTTTGTTGTGCGTGCCGGCCTCCATGCGCTGCCGCACTTGCTCCTGCGTCAGTCCGCGGATCGAATCGGGAAGGGGCGCGGCCTGCCTTTCATGTGTGTCTGTTGATCCGTTCATTTGGTATCCTCTGTTACTCCGTAATGTCTTTAGTGTACGCGGCTGTTTTCAACGTTTTATCTATGTTGTTTCTATTTTTTCCTGCCCTCCGGCCGCAGCGCCAGCTCAACAATGCGCTGGCACAGCTCGTCATAGGAAATGCCGGCGGCCGCCGCCTCCTGCGGGAGCAGGCTTGTGGGGGTCATGCCCGGCAGGGTATTGGCTTCAAGGCAGAAGGCCGCGCCGTCCGCGCGCAGGATAAAGTCCACGCGCGAATAGCTGCCCAGTCGCAGCGCGCGATGGACGCGCAGCGCCGCCGTGCGCAGGTCCGTTTCCGTTTCGGCCGGTATGTCCGCCGGGCAGACCTCTTCGGTGAGGCCGGCCTGGTATTTGTTTTTGTAGTCGTAAAAGCCCGCGCGGGGTATGATTTCGATCGCGGGCAGGGCCTTGCCGTCCAGCACGCCCACGGAAAACTCCCGGCCCTCGATCTTTTCCTCAATCAGGACGGTCTGCTCATATTTGCGCGCGCGGTCCACGGCCTGCGCCAGCTGCGCCGGGGTATCCACAATGGAAACACCGACGCTCGACCCGCAGCCGCACGGCTTGACAACGCAGGGATAGGGCGTGTCCTCCGGAATACTGCCGCAGCACGGGTCAACCGTCCGCCAGGCCGGCGTCAGTATGCCGGTTTCGCGCAGCAGCTGCTTTGTGAGCGTCTTGTCCATCGCCAGCAGGCTGCCTGCGTAGCCGGTGCCTGTGTGGCGGATTCCGTGAATTGCGAACAGGGCCTGCAGCATCCCGTTTTCGCCAATGTCCCCGTGCAGGGCCAAAAACACCACGTCCGCGTCCGCGCAGATCTCCACCACATTTTTCCCGATGCGCCGCGCGCCCGCGGCCCGCAGCGCGTCCAGGTCCGGCTCGCTGTCCGGCACCGCATAGCTGCGCGTAT
>USJY01000139.1 GCA_900555065.1 uncultured Eubacteriales bacterium | reverse complement strand
TTTGCATTCCCTGCCGCAGCGCCCGCGCCGCATTGAGCGCGGCCTGCGCCGTCCGTTCCCGGCGCTCCCGCTTCCCACGGGCCCTGCCGCCTGTATATTCGATCAGCCCGAAATTGATATTCATGGGCTGGAAATTTTCCACGCTCTCATCGCTGATGTACTGTCCCAGAGCACCGATGGCAGTGGTCTTGGGGAACTCCGGCAGGGGGCGACCCTGAACCTTCGCCGCCATGGCAACCGCCGCCAGATACCCGGAGGCCGTGGACTCCACATAGCCTTCCACGCCCGTAATTTGTCCGGCAAAAAACAGGCCGTGCTCCGCAAGCACTTCATACGCCGGCGACAGGATCCCCGGAGAATGGATAAAACTGTTGCGGTGCATTACGCCGTATCGGGCGAAAGCGGCGTTCTCAAGGCCGGGGATCATAGAAAAGACCCGCCGCTGCTCGGGAAAGGTGAGATGGGTCTGGAAGCCCACCATATTGTACAGGCTCCCCGCGGCGTTGTCCCTGCGAAGCTGCACCACGGCATAGGGCCGCGCGCCCGTGACGGGATGCTCAAGTCCCACGGGTTTAAGCGGGCCGAAGCGCATCGTGTCCTCTCCCCTGGCCGCCATCACCTCAATCGGCATACAGCCCTCGAATACCATGTCCGGCTCAAAATCCCGCTGCTGCACGCACTGCGCGCCGCACAGCGCGTCCCGGAAACGCAGGTATTGCTCCCGCGTCATGGGGCAATTGATATAGTCGGGCGTACCCTTTCCGTAGCGGGAGGCAAAATAGGCGGTGTTCATGTCGATGCTCTCATACGTAACGATTGGGGCCGCCGCGTCGAAAAAGCTGAGCGCGCCGCCGAACCTGTCCGCAATATCCGCGGCAAGCGCGGGCAGGGTGAGCGGGCCTGTCGCAATCACGCAGGGACGGCAGTCCGGAATGCAATCCAGCCGCGCCGTTACAACCGATATGTTCGGGTGCGCCCTGATCTTCTCCGTCACAAGCGCGGAGAATGCTGCGCGGTCGACGGCGAGCGCGCCGCCGGCCGGCACGCTCGTAGCGTCCGCGCACTCCATGATCAGCGAGCCCAGCAGCCGCATCTCCTCTTTGAGCAGACCCACCGCATTTTCCATAGCGGCGGCGCGCAGGGAGTTGGAGCAGACAAGCTCGGCGAAATCCGGGCTGTGATGGGCGGGCGGCATCTCCAGCGGCTTGCACTCGACAAGCTCCGCCTGTACGCCCGCCTGTGCGATCTGCCATGCGGCCTCGCTGCCGGCGAGGCCTGCGCCGATCACCTTAACCGGCATTTTTCTTCTTCCCTTCCGTCTCATAGCCGCAGCCTTCGCCGAGACAGTGTATCTTTCCGCCGCGGCGGGTCTCGCGGAACAGGGTTTTGCCGCACTTGGGACAGACGTCCGCCAGCGGCTTATCCCAGGTCATGAACTGGCACTCGGGATTGTGTTCGCAGCCGAAATAGGTTTTGCCCTTCTTTGATTTTTTCTCGAGCACTTTGCCGCCGCAGACCGGACATACGCCGGGCGTCTCCACGACGATCGATTTTGTGTTCCGGCATTCAGGGAAGCCCGGGCAGGCCAGAAACTTGCCGTTTTTACCGCTGCGGATCACCATGTTGCGGCCGCACTTTTCACATATGACGTCCGTCACCTCTTCCGGCACCTTGATCTTAACGCCTTTCAGCTTTTCATTGGCGTCCTCGAGCGTCTTCTCAAAACCGCCGTAAAAGGCGCGGATCAGGTCCACCCAGTCGCGATTGCCTTTGGCGACCTCCTCCAGGTCGTCCTCCATTGCCGCTGTAAACTTTACGTTTACGATATCTTTGAAATACTCCGTCATCAGATCGTTGACGATCTTGCCAAGCGGCGTTGGGGACAACAGCTTTTTCTCCCGCACCGCGTATTCGCGGTTGATGATGGTCGCAATCGTCGGGGCATAGGTACTCGGACGGCCGATCCCCTTGTCCTCCATCGCCTTGATCAGCGTGTCGTCGGTATAGCGGGCAGGCGGTTTGGTAAAGTTCTGTTCATGCAAAAGCTCAATAAACTGCAAAACGTCGCCCTCTTTGAGCGGCGGGATTTTCCGGCCCTTATCGATCACTTCCTCGTCCTTGCTCTCGGAATACAGGGCGGTGAAGCCGTCAAACTTGATCTTCTGATACTGCAGCTTGAACAGGTACCCGTTCGCGAGGATGGAAACGGCGGTCACGTCGTAGGTCGCCGCGCTCATCTGGCTTGCGACAAACCGGCTCCAGATCAGCTTGTACAGCCGGTACTGCTGTGAAGTCAGGCTGTCCTTAATTTGATCCGGGACTATATTCACGTCCGTCGGGCGGATCGCCTCGTGCGCGTCCTGTGAAGATTTTGATTTGCTGAAGCGGTTGATGGACGCGGGGCAATACTCTTTTCCGAACCGGTCGCGCACGTAGCCGCGCGCCGCCTCGGCTGCGTCGTCGGAGATGCGCAGGCTGTCGGTTCTCATATATGTGATCAGGCCCATGCTGCCCATGCCCGCGACGTCCACGCCCTCGTACAGCTGCTGCGCGACCCGCATGGTGACTTCCGGACGGTAGCCGAACCGCCGGGACGCCTCCCGCTGCAGCGTTGAAGTGATATAGGGCGGAGATGGCCGCACCGTCTTTTTCTTCTGCGCCACTTCATGGACTTTATACTCCGCGCCCTCAAGCGCCTGCAGGACGCGGTTCGTCTGCTCCTCGGACTTGAGTTCCATCTTTCCATCGAGCGTACCGAAAAAACTGGCCGTAAAGGTTTCGCTTCCCACGCCGCGGAAAACGGCCGCAATGGTCCAGTACTCCTCGGGCACGAACTGCTCGATTTCCCGCTCCCTGTCGCAGAGCAGGCGTACGACGACCGACTGTACGCGGCCGGCGGACAGCCCTTTCTTAATTTTGCGCCACAAAAACGGGCTGATTTTATAACCGACAAGACGGTCGAGCACCCGGCGCGCCTGCTGTGCGTCCACGAGGTCGCCGTCTATGGCGCGGGCGTGCTCCAGGCCGTCCAGCACGGCCTTTTTACTGATTTCATTAAAAGTGACGCGGTTTTTCGCGTTCGGGTCGAGCCCCAAAAGATTGGCGAGATGCCATGAGATCGCCTCGCCTTCGCGGTCCGGGTCGGTGGCGAGATAGACTTCGCGCCCTTTCGCCTGCTCTTTCAAATCGTCGATCAGCTTCTGCCGACCCTTGATGACGACATACTGCGGGGCGAAATCATGGTCGATATCCACGCCCATTTTGCTGGGAGGCAGATCGCGCACGTGGCCCATGGAGGCGACGATCTCATAGTCCTTGCCCAGGTATTTCTTAATTGTGCTCGCCTTGGCCGGCGACTCCACAATCAATAGTTTTGGCATTTGCAGCCCTCCTATATCGTATATCCCCTGGAAACGGCGTATATTCCGCCGGGCTTTTCCGTTATTATGCCCTGAATTTGCAATTCTGTCAACTGGTAGATCAAATCTCCGAGCGAAAGCCCGGTTTCCGCCGCGAGTGAAGAAGCGTCCATATCCCGCCCGATGAGCAGGCGGAGAATCTGCGCCGCCACGGCGTCCGGCGCGGGCTCCGGCTCCGTTTTTTCCAAAGGCGCGGGCTCCGGCTCCCCGGCAAGCCTGCGCGCGGCCGCAGCCGTGACCGGCCCGAACTCCTCCAAAACGTCCAGCGCGCACGTCGTAAGCTTTGCGCCGTCGCGGATCAGTTCGTTTGTGCCGGCGTTCTGCTTCACGTCCGCGTCGCCCGGCACGGCAAATACTTCGCGGTTATAGGCGAGCGCCCATTTGACAGTGATCATAGACCCGCTCTTTTTCGGCGACTGCACGACGAGCACACCGTCGCTCATGCCGGCTAGCAACCGGTTGCGGATCTGGAAATGGTGCCGGAGCGACCGTGTGCCGGGCAGAAACTCGCTGAGCACGCAGCCCGTCTCCACAATGTCCCAGTACAGTGCGGTGTTGGAATAGGGATAGATCACATCCGCGCCGCCGGCGAGGACGGCGACCGTGGGCACGCCCGCCTCCAGCGCGCCGCGGTGGGCGCAGGCGTCGATCCCCTCCGCCATGCCGCTGACAATACGGCAGCCGCATGCGGCAAGCTCGCCGGCAATCGCCTTTGCCGTACGGCTTCCGTAGACCGTCATCTTCCGCGTGCCTACAACCGTAATCTGCACCGCGGCGTCGTCGGCCAGGCGCACGCCTTTTCCGAACAGGAGCAGCGGCGGGTTATCGATCTCCCGCAGGCGGCGCGGATAGTCCGCGTCCTCCATGGTCATGATCCACAATCCGTTCTCTTCGCACTGACGCAGCACACTGTCCACAATACGTAGGTCGCGGTTGCGTTCAAGCGCTGCGATCTCCCGGTCCTGCAAAAGCCCGCTGGCCTGCAGCTCCTCTTCCTGCGCCAGGAACACCTGTTCAGGAGAACCGAACCGGTCCAGCAGCCGGTGAAGCTGAACGCTGCCCGGCGGCAGCGAAGCGATCATCCACAAAAGATGACAAAGGCGGCTCTCTTCCACTGGCTCACTCCCCTATCCTATGCGGCATTTATCAACTTCATATCTATCCCCTGTCCCGCCCGGACATTTCCCACATAATAATGGATGCGGCGACCGCCGCGTTGAGCGATTCCACCTGCGGCGCGATGGGAATATACACCCGCCCGTCGCAAAGCGCGGCCGCACGTGCAGACAGGCCCGCACCCTCGTTGCCGACCGCGACTGCGCCGCCGCGCGTAAAATCCGCAGCGTCGATGCGCGCAGCGCCCCTGTCAAGCATGGCGGCGTACAGGACAAGCCCGCGTTCGTGCAATGCGGCCGCCGCCGACTCAAACGAGTCGAAACGGTGCAGGGGGACCTTGAGTACCGCGCCCATGCTCCCCCGAAGCACCTTGGGCGCGAAGGGGGCGCTGCCGCCGCACAGAAC
>USJY01000138.1 GCA_900555065.1 uncultured Eubacteriales bacterium | reverse complement strand
AATGCCGAGCATCGTGCGCACGCCCAGTTCCCGCCTGACGAGCGCGACCGCCTTGAGCGTCTCAAGCGCCTGGTCGGGATACACGGCGACGGGCAGGGACAGGCAGTCGATCACAACGTCCCGGCGGCGGATGCCGAACGTCTCGGCGCGTTCGACGATTTTTCGAGCAATTTCCAGCCTGCGCTCCGCCGTATCGGGCAGGCCGCTCTCGTCCATGGTCAGGCCGACGACTACCGCGCCGTACTTTTTGGCGAGAGGGAGCATGGCATGCAGCTTTTCTTCTTCTCCTGTCACTGAGTTGAGGATCGGCCTGCCGTTACAGGCGCGCAGGCCCGCCTCCATGGCGGCGGGGTTTGCCGTGTCGATCTGCAGCGGCTTGTGGCATACGTCCTGGATCAGGCGTACGGTTTCAGCCATGACGGCAGGTTCGTCCAGCTCGGGAAGGGAAATGTTCACGTCGAGAATATCCGCATTTTCCTGCGCAAATACAAGGTCCAGCACACAATCTGTACTGCCCGCGCGCAGCGCGTCTGCGAACGCGTCTTTGCCGCTGGGGTTGATCTGCTCGCCGACGACGCGCGTCCGTTCGAGCGTCACCGTCTCCCGCGCGCTGCATACGGCGGTCGGCACCGTACGGGCCGGGGGCAGGGACAGGCCTTCGACCGCGCCGTGAATCGCGGCTATGTAAGCCGGCGTAGTCCCGCAGCAGCCGCCTATATAGCGCGTGCCCGCCTCGACGAATTTCGGCGCCATTTCCGCAAAGACTTCCGGGCCGATATCGTATACGGCCGCGCCGTCTTTCGGCAGTCCCGCGTTCGCCTTCACAATCAGCGGCAGGTCGGTGTACCTCGCCATCTCCTGGATCATGGGATAAATTTGCACCGGGCCGAGCGAGCAGTTGATGCCGACCGCGCTTGCGCCGAGCGCGGTGAGCGCGACCGCGGCGCTCGCCACGGAAACGCCGGCAAAAGTCTTGCCGCTTTCCGTAAAGGTCATGGTGCAGAAAACGGGCAGGGAAGTGTTTTCACGGGCGGCGAGCAGCCCGGCCTTGAGCTCGAGCAGATCGGAAAAGGTTTCGAATACGACGAGATCCGCGCCGTGGCGTTCTCCGGCGATCACCGACTCGCGGAACAGCTCATAGGCGCCGTCAAAGGTGAGCGTGCCCATGGGCTCGAGCATCTCGCCGAGCGGGCCGAGGTCCAGCGCGACTTTTACATCGTTTCGACCTTCCGTTGCAATCGCCGCCTTTGCGTTCCGGATCGCCGCGCCGATCAGCTGGTCCACAGTATAATCGCTGCCGCGCAGCTTGTGCCCGTTTACGCCGAACGTGTTCGCATAAATATAATCCGCGCCGGCGCGGATATATTCGCGGTGAATATCCGTCAGGATATCCGGGTGGGTGATGTTGACCGATTCCGGCAGTGTAGCCGGCATGTCGATACGGCTTGCGAGCATGGTTCCCATACCTCCGTCAAGCAAAAAACATCGGTTCTCCATCTGCGTATTCATCCTTTCCGGTCTTTTGTTGTTTATATTGTATCGGATTTGGGTTTGAAAATCAACATAAAATAACGGGCTCCCGCCCGGGGACAAGTCCGCCGAATGGGAGCCATAACCGTTATCATAAATGATAAGAATATATCAATTCTTACTTCATGCTCTCTTCATAACGCTGAATCATCTTCTTAACCATCTGGCCGCCGATGGAACCAGCCTGCTTGGAAGAAAGGTCGCCGTTGTAACCCTGCTTCAGGCTAACGCCCACTTCGCTCGCACATTCCATTTTGAATCTGTTCAGAGCTTCTTTCGTCTTAGAATCCATTCTGTTTCACCTCCTGAAAATGATTTCATTCCTAGTATTCGGAACTTGTGTTCTATCATACAATGTAATTTTTTACAGTGCGATGATTTGCGCTTATAACGCATTACGAACACATAATTATTATTTCCGAATTCATTTAAATATGATGTTGAAAATATTTCCATATCACAGGCCGGACGCAACGCTTACATGCACACTGAAAGGGACCGCGCTTTTGCAGTTGTTCTTCTTTGTCGCTTGTGTTATAATAAACCTATAATGCAAGGCCGGATTCGCGTCGGTTTGTTCGCTGCGGCCATGATCCGCCTGCATGCGGCAGTATATGGCTTTTCATGTTGAAATTCTGTTTTTATAAAATATAGGAGGGGTGCGCATGGAGAATCGGCTTCGCGATATTGCGGTTGTCATTCCGGCGTTTGAGCCCGGCGCCGCGCTGCCCGGCCTGCTCGGCGCGCTGCGTCGGTTGGGATTCAGGCACATCGTGCTGGTGGACGATGGCAGCCCGGCCGAATATGCGCCCGCATTCCGGACGGCACAGTCGCAATACGGCTGCGTCGTCCTGCGCCACGCGGCAAACCTCGGCAAGGGGCGCGCGTTGAAAACTGCATTTAACTATATTCTGACCGAACGCGAAGATCTGTTCGGCGCGGTGACGATGGATGCGGATGGACGGCACGCCCCAAAGGATGCCGCCGCCTGCGCCGCCGCGCTTGCGGACAGGCCCGACTCGCTTGTACTGGCCTGTCCCGACCCCGAGCGTATGAAAAGCGCGCCGTTGCGCATCCGTTTCTCCCGCCAGTGCGCGCGGCGTGCGGTGCAGTTTTTGAGCGGGATCCGGGTTTCAGATCCGCAGACGGCCCTTCGCGGTCTGTCCCGCGCGCTGATGCTCCGTTTCCTGGCAACGGAGGGCGAGCGTTACGAGTATGAGATGAATGTGCTGCTTGATACGAAAGAGATGGACGTGCCCATCCATGAAGTGCTTGTCGCGCCGCCCAAAGCGGGTCAGAATACGCGTTCGCATTTCAGGCCGCTGATGGACTCGCTGCGGATCTACGCCGTCTTTTTGAAGTTTCTCGTCTCGTCGCTCAGCTCGTATGCGCTCGATATTATTCTGTTTACCATTCTCGTTCCCGTCATGCGCGACGCGTCGGTGCGGTTTGCGATTCCTGCGGCAGCCTATGTCGCGAGGGTGTTTTCCGCGTCGTTCAACTACATTATCAATAAAAAAACCATATTCAAAAGCAGGGAACGGACGGCCAAGACCATGTTCCGCTATCTTGTCGTATGCGTGATGCAGATCACCCTGTCCGCGTTTATGACAGATATCCTTGTGCATTTGACGCATTTCCCCGCGACCGCCGTTAAGATATTTGTGGATACGATACTGTTCTTTTTCAGTTATACCATGCAGAAGGATTGGGTGTTCCGCACCGAAAAACCGAACACGTCGCCGGAGCGTGAACGCGCGTAGGCGGCAACCGTCTGTGAAAAAGCCCCGCGGACATATGTCCGCGGGGCTTTTGTCGCATGCCTTGGGCGCGTTCGCATAGATCAGAGCGCGCCGTCTTCATATGCGCCGAGCAGCTGGTCGACAGCCGATTTCAGCGGCGCGTTTTCCGGCGCGCCAAGCAGAGGGTCCCGTTCGAGAATCTGCTGCAACGCGGCCTGCGACTGCTGGACGACCCGCATATCGGTCATCAGATCTGCAATCTTAAACCGCGCAAGGCCGGACTGACGGTCGCCGAAGAACTCGCCCGGACCGCGCAGCTCCAGATCCCTCTGGCTGATTTTGAAACCGTCGTTGGTCCGGGTCATGATATCCAGCCGTTCGGCCGCGGCGCCCGCATCCGAATCTGAGACGAGGATGCAGTATGACTGCGCCGCGCCGCGGCCGACCCTGCCGCGCAGCTGGTGGAGCTGCGCCAGTCCGAACCGCTCCGCATTTTCGACGACCATAACCGTTGCATTCGGCACGTTTACGCCGACTTCCACAACCGTGGTGGAGACGAGCACGTCGATCTCGCCCGCAGCAAATGCGCGCATGAGCTCGTCCTTTTTCTTTTTTGCCATGCGGCCGTATATATATTCGACGCGCAGCCCCTGCAGGTATCCCTGCGCGAGCTCCGTACACAGCGTCCTGACAGATTTGAGTTCGCTTTCCGTCTCGTCCTCGGCCCGGGGGCAGATGATATAGGCCTGCCGCCCTTCCTGCGCCTGTTTTTTGACAAAGCCGTAAAGCCGCGCGCGGTAGGTTGAATCCACATGGAACGTGCGCACCGGCCTGCGTCCGGGCGGGAGCTCGTCGATCACGCTGATGTCCAGCTCCGCGTACAGGATCAGGGCCAGCGTGCGGGGGATGGGCGTTGCGGACATGACGAGCACGTGCGGCCGCCGCGCGCCCTTTTGCTGCAGCAGTTCGCGCTGGCGCACCCCGAACCGGTGCTGTTCGTCGGTAACGACCAGGGCCAGATTATGAAATTTGACGTCGTCGGAGACGACGGCGTGGGTGCCGATCAACAGGTCAAGCGCACCGTCTGCGAGCGCGGCGAGCGTCTCGCGGCGCTGTTTTGCGGGCGTGCCGCCCGTAATCAGGCCCGTCCGTACGCCGAGGCCCGCAAGCATGGGGGAAAGGGTTTCGTAATGCTGGACGGCCAGCACTTCCGTAGGCGCCATGAGCGCCGCCTGCAAACCGTTTTTCGCTACAATATAGACGAGCGCGGCGGCTACCGCCGTCTTGCCGCTGCCAACATCGCCCTGAATCAGGCGATTCATGCAGACGCCGCGTGCAAAGTCGCCGAGGCACTCGTCCACAGCCCGGCGCTGCGCGCCTGTGAATTGAAATCCGGCGGCCTCCATAAAGGGCGCCAGGTCGATATCCGTGTTGATCTGGATACTGGTTGCGGCGCGTTCTGCACGCCGGAGCCGCTGCAACGCGGCCTGGAAAACGAGCAGCTCTTCAAACACCAGCCTTTGCCGCGCCAGCTCCAGCGCGTGCCGGTCGCGCGGGAAGTGGATGTTGCGCAGGGCATAAGCGCGCGTTGCAAGCTGGTTTTCCATGCGCAGGCTGTCGCTTAAAATCTCGTCTCCGTCGTCGGGGAAGAGTTCGAGCGCGGCGGCGGCGGCCTTTCGTACCATGGTCTGCGTC
>USJY01000137.1 GCA_900555065.1 uncultured Eubacteriales bacterium | reverse complement strand
AACGACTTTTGACGGGTCGAACGCCTGGGTACGGATACCCGCGCCGTCCTCCACAAAAATTCTGTTCCTGCTGTTGGCGCTGCGGCCCATAATAAAATACGCAATTGCCGCGCGCCCTCCGTCCGCCGAACGGCCGAGTATGATCCCGCGGCCCGGATAGGCGTTCGCGCGCAGATCTTCCGCCAGATTGATCATATATGTTATCCCCTTTCCTTGATTTGTACGATATTGCCAACGACCTCGATTCGGCCGTTGCAAACCAGGTCCACCGCCTGCGGCAGTATGACCTGTTCGGCCTGCCGCATCACCCGCTGCTGCAGCGTCTCCGGCGTATCGTCTGCTTCTACAGGCACGGCCTTTTGCAATATGATCGGGCCGGCATCATAGTCCTCGGACACGAAGTGGACTGTAGCGCCCGTAAGCTTCACCCCGCGCTCCAAAGCCGCCCTGTGCACCCTGAGTCCATAGTATCCCTGCCCGCTGAAAGCCGGGATAAGGGCCGGATGTATGTTGAGGATGCGGTTTGGGTACATGGCGACCGTCTGCGGGCTCAGCTTGGATAGAAACCCGCCCAGCACGATCAGTCCAGGTGCGGCGGCTGTAATTTCTGCGTGCAGCGCAGCCTCATAGCGGGCCGCATCCGCATAATCGCCGCGCGGAACGACGGCGGTGGGTATGCCATGCTTCTTCGCCCGTTCCAGCGCAAAAGCATCGCGCCTGCTTGAAATCACCTTTACAATACGGCCGTTTGTAATGGAACCGTCCTCAATCCGGTCGATCAGCGTCTGCAAATTCGTTCCGCCGCCGGAGACGAGTACGACAATGTCTAGCATATGTCGACTCCTTTCTCACCCGATTCGACCCGGCCGATGATATAGGCCTGCACGTCCATATTGCTCAAAGCGCTGATCGCGGCATAGGCGTTCGCCGCGTCTACGCAAACGGCCATGCCGATGCCCATATTGAACGTATTGAACATATCCCGCTCGCTGATACCGCCCGTGGACTGGATCAGGCTGAAAATGGGCAGGATATTGAACGAATCCTTCTCCACGACGGCGCGGGCGCCGTCTGGCAGCATACGGGGTATATTTTCATAGAATCCGCCGCCGGTGATGTGTGAAACAGCTTTGACCGGCATGCGTTCCCGCAGCGCCCGTATGGCTTTGACATAGATCATAGTCGGGGTCAGAAGCGCCGCGCCAAGGGTTGTACCGAGCTGGTCGTAATATGTTGCGAGCACGTCTTTATTCTCAATTCCAAACACTTTTCGCACCAGTGAGAAGCCGTTTGAGTGCACCCCCGAAGAGGCCAGGCCTATGATGGCGTCGCCGGGACGGACGGAAGAGCCGTCGATGATGTTTTTTCTATCCACGACGCCTACGGAGAATCCGGCCACGTCATACTCGTCCGCCTCGTAAAAACCGGGCATTTCAGCCGTTTCTCCGCCAATGAGGGCACAGCCCGCCTGGACGCAGCCGTCCGCCACGCCCTTGACGATTTGTTCTATTTTTTCCGGCACGTTCTTTCCGCAGGCGATATAGTCCAGGAAAAACAGCGGCTGCGCGCCTGTGCACACAACGTCGTTAACACACATGGCGACGCAGTCTATGCCGATGGTATCGTGCTTGTCCTGCAAAAAAGCGAGCTTCAGTTTCGTCCCCACGCCGTCCGTACCCGAAACAAGCACAGGTTGGTCCATTCCGGTCAGATCCGGCTGAAACAATCCGCCAAAGCCGCCGATTCCCGATACGACGCCGGACGTCGCCGTCCGCTTCACATGCTTTTTCATCAGGTCAACGGCGCGGTAACCGGCGGTTACGTCCACGCCCGCGTCCTTGTAGCTCTGGCTAAAGCTGTCCATACTACTTTCCTCCCATACATTCAAAAGCTGTCAATCGCGCCGCGGCCGCCCCTGGCCGGCCGGACGATTCCGAAGCATGTCCGAACACGCCGCGGCATGTTCGGACATACGGTAACAGGCTTATACGCTCTGCAGACGGCTCATCATTTCCTGATACGCCTCTTCCACGTTGCCGAGATCGCGGCGGAACCGGTCCTTATCGAGCTTTTCTCCCGTCGTGCTGTCCCAGAAACGGCAGGTGTCGGGCGAGATCTCATCCGCAAGAATCAGTTCGCCGTCAGGCGTGACGCCAAACTCGAGCTTGAAATCAATTAAATCAATATTCAGCTTTTTGAAGTACTCTTTCAAAATTTCGTTGATGCGAAGCGAATAATCCGCAACCTGTTTCAGCTGCTCGGGCGAGGCGAAGTCCATGGCGAGAATGTGGTACTCATTGATCATCGGGTCGCCAAGGTCGTCGTTCTTATAACAGTACTCCAGCACCGTTTGCTTGAGTTTTGTGCCCTCGGGCAGACCGAGCCGTTTGGCAAGGGAACCCGCCACGGTATTGCGCACCAGCACCTCCAGCGGCAGGATCTTTACTTTTTTCACAACTGTTTCGCGGTCGGAGAGCTCTTTGACAAAATGGGTTGGTATCCCCTTTGTCTCCAGCATCTGCATGAGCATATTCGTGATTTTATTGTTGATCGCGCCCTTGCCGACGATCGTCCCTTTTTTCTTGCCGTCGAAAGCGGTCGCGTCGTCTTTATAGTCGACGATATAGAAGTTCTCCTCGTCCGTTTTGTAAACCCGTTTCGCTTTGCCTTCATAGAGCTGTTCCAGCTTTTTCATTGCAGTGCCTCCTTTGCAATTTTTGCGTCTTTTTCCATGACTTTGCGCGCCATAGACTCTTTATAAGCGGAAAGCCTGTCCGCCAGCGCGCCGTCGCTCACCGAGAGAATTTGCACCGCGAACAGAGCCGCGTTCTGGCCGCCGTCGATCGCCATTGCCGCGACGGGTACGCCGGGCGGCATCTGAACCGTGGCCAGCAGCGCGTCCAGTCCGGCCAGCGACGATTTGACCGGGACGCCGATTACAGGCAGCGTCGTGTGCGCCGCAAGAACGCCCGCTAGGTGCGCCGCCTTTCCCGCCGCCGCTATTATTGCGCCAAACCCATTGTCCCGTGCGGTTTTCGCAAACTGCGCCGCAAGGTCGGGCGTGCGGTGCGCGGACATCACATGCATCTCCCACGGCACCCCGAACTCCTCAAGCGTCTTTACGGCCGGTTTGAGGATGGGCAGGTCGCTGTCGCTCCCCATAATTACCGCTACTTTTTTCATAGGCCCCTCCTTAATAAACACACAAAAAAATTGGCGCACCAATGAAAATGGTGCGTCGTATCCTCAATGTTTGTTCCCATATGCGGTTTCACAGCGGCAAACAAACATTTTTCTCACCTCAAAATGATACTAACAAATATTATAATATACGAAAACGCCGGCCTTTGCAAGACACCGGCCGGCGTTTTTTTCGATTATGTACAGTATGACAAGTTTCGTAGTAAAAAGTGCCTTTTCTTATGAATTCCGACAGCTCTTTCTCAGCGCTACATCAGGCCGTTTTGCAGCTTTGCGGCACGTATGGTGTTTTCCAAAAGCATGGTGATCGTCATAGGGCCCACGCCGCCCGGCACAGGCGTAATATGGGATGCGACCGGTTCCACCGACGCAAAGTCAACGTCGCCGCAGAGCTTCCCGTTTTCATCACGATTCATCCCAACATCGACCACGACCGCGCCCGGCTTGACCATATCGGCGGTTATGAATTTCGCGCTGCCGATCGCCGCGATCAGGATGTCCGCGCGCCGGGTATGCGCGGCGAGATCCCGCGTTCTGGAATGGCAGATGGTGACCGTTGCGTTCCTGTGGAGCATGAGCATAGCCTGCGGCTTGCCGACGATGTTGCTGCGGCCCACGACGACGCACTCCCGGCCCTCGATCTCTATCCCGGATTCCTCAAGCAGCACCATGATCCCCGCGGGTGTGCAGGGCAGAAAATCGTATTCCCCAATCATGATTTTACCGACGTTGACCGGGTGAAACGCGTCCACATCCTTATGCGGCACAATGGCGTTTATCACAGTTTTTTCGTCTATATGCTTTGGAAGCGGAAGCTGCACCAGAATCCCGTTTACATTCGCATCGGCGTTGAGCGTCTCAATCAGCTCCAGCAGCTGCGCCTGCTCCGTCTCGGCCGGCAACGCGTATTCAAACGAACGGATTCCCGCCGCGGCACAGGCCTTTTTTTTATTTGCGACATATGTTTTAGACGCGCTGTCGTCCCCTACGATAACAACGGCAAGGCCTGTCTGCACGCCGCGCGCCGTCAGTGCCTCGACCTCGCGTTTTATTTTTTCGCGGTACTGCGCCGCTATCGCCTTTCCATCTATGAGCTTCGCCATTTTATTCTTTGTCCTCCGTTTCCGTTTTCTCAGCCGCATTCTCCGGCTGCGCCTGCTCCTCCATGTCCGGCACGGGCGCGGCCTGTTCCGCATCCTCCAGATGCACCTCGGGACTGTCCGCAGCGGTCTGGACCGCGTCGCCCGCCTGCGTGTCCGCTCCGCCGGCCTCAGCCGCGTCCTGCTGCCCTTCTTCCACTTCTGCAAGGCCTTCTATATCGTACATCGGTTTATATTCTCTGCGCCGGGCTTCTGCTTTCTCCTGTTTTTTGCGCGCGAAATAGGACAGCTTCCGATCCGCCTGCTCGCCGTCCGCGCCCTCCGCCACAGGCGTTTGGCCCGGATTTACGCCGTACTCAAAGCTTGCGCCGATCTTATTCGCCTCGATATATTTGACAACGTAGATCAGCAACGCTACGGCGACCAGAGTCCAGGAAACGATCTGCGAGATGGGCACGGTACCCCACGTCAATATGTACGCCGGGTCCCTGAGACCTTCGAGCAGCCCGCGGCCAACCCCGTACCAGCCCATATACAGCAACGTAATCTGGCCGGGGAATTTGCGGCGCTTGGACACGATATGCAAAATAAAGAAGCCAAGCAGGTTCCAAAGACATTCGTAGAGGAACAACGGATGCCTTGGCGCGCCGCCATCGAGACTCATGCCCCAGGGCA
>USJY01000136.1 GCA_900555065.1 uncultured Eubacteriales bacterium | reverse complement strand
AACCGCGTATTTCGCCTTGTCCTTGAGCGCCCAGCTATATCCCTCCGGGCATACCCAGAACTCAAAGTGCAGGTGTACGCCGCTGGCGTTGCCCGTCTGTCCCATCACGCCGATCGGGTCGCCGAGTTTGACCGTCGCGCCCTTTGCGACGCGATAGGAAGCCAGGTGCCAGTACAGGGTGTATACCAGCTTGCCCGCGATCACGTTGTCGTGCCGGATCACGACATAGTTCGCGCCGTCTACATCGCGCGCGGCCGCATAAACCGTGCCGGCGGCAGCGGCGTAGACCGGCGGGTTCGGCGTATGCCAGCCGAGATCCAGCGCAGGATGCGCCGTATTATAATATTGCGTGATACCGATATAATCCACCGGGTACCTCGGTTTCTGCAGTGCCATTGCTCACATCTCTTCTTTCTGTTTTGGTTTCTCATAGGTTTTTGCAAGCGCGCTGTCCCCCGGACCGCAGGTCGTGGGGTCTGTGACCGTGTTCCAAATGGAGACGATGACCGAAACGACGACGACGGGGTTTTTTATCGCCTGCCACAGCAGGCTGAAAACGGCGCTCCAGGTGGTAAGCTGCTCCCACTCCACGCCGAAATAGACCAATACCGGCATGAATATGGCCAATACCACCTGCACCCAGAAAAGCGGGTTTTTCAACCGCACCAGTAAATTGATTCCTAAAAAATTCTGTATATTCATTTTCCTCTCCTTACAACGACTGGACGTACCAAAGGAAGAACCCCAGCAGCGCTGCGATTACAGCCCCCGCTACGCCCCATAGCGCCCTTGTCAGTGCGCGCATGGAATTTGCAAGCATATTGATCTTTTCGCCAAGCCGCGCGGTGAGGACCATAAGCTGGTTAATATCCTCCCTATGCAGCCGCAGCTGCCCTTCGCTCTCTTTAAGGCGCGCGTCTATTCTCGCAAAGCGCTCTCTGCACGCGGCCGGCGTTTCCGTGCACATATTCGCGTCCCCCATATCCGTTACAGACACAGCGCAACCAGCTGCTGGTACTGCGCGGGGGACAGGTACTTACTGAACGACTGGAGATACGAACTCTGCCATTCGCGGATGCGGGGCGTCGGGTTCGACTCGCCCGGCAGGACAGACCAGCGCAGGCTGTTCATCGTATTGTAAAGCTCTTCGAACTGTTGTTCGTCCATGCCCCCCGCGCCGTCCGTTACGCTGCTCTGCGCCGCGGATGCACTGCGGCCGGAGCCGGAACCGCCGCTTTTCGCAGACGATTTCTGGGCCGCCGCGAGCTTCAGCTCGAACTCCTTTTGCCAGTTCTCCTGCTCCTGCTGCGCCTGCGCGAGCCGGAAGGCGTATTCACGCTCGTCCTGCGCCCTGTTGTATTCGCTCTCTTCCCGCCGGATTCTCTCGTTCAGTATACTATTATATGCGTCGCCGCGCGCGGCTGTTCGGCTGGCTTCATTTTGTGCGAGCGCGTCGTCAAGATCCAGGCGCAGGTCGCTTGCCTGCCCGTCCTTGAGGCTGTGTATCTGAGCCAGCATGTTCTGGTATGTGTTGTAATAGTTTGCAAGCGCAGTTTCGCTCTTGCCTGCGCCGCGCAATCCGTTTGCATAGGCTGCCTCCGCCTGTATGCCGTACGGATTGATATTGTTGGCATAGTCCGCATACGCGCCCCGCAGCGCGTTCTGCCGCGCCGCTTCGACACGCGCCAGTTCAGTGTCGTACCGGTTGATCTGCGCCTGTTCCTGCCTGTCTATGCTGTCGAGCGCCTGTTCCAGCTGCTCGCGCAGCATTTGCTCGTACTGTTCGCTGTAACTTTTGGCTGCCACCGCGTCCATCCCCTCTCCTTTTCTGCGGGCCGCTTACGCGCCGCCTGGCCCGTCTGTCTACGCTGCGCACGGGGTTTTTGAACGGCCCGCGCGCGAAAAACGCATGCCGCAGCAGCGGCCTACGCCTTAACATAACAGCCGGAATATCCTACCCACGTATCGCCTGTGTTCCATTTCAGCGCTGCCGTACCATTCGCCGACTGAATACGCATAGTCCCGTCCCCCTGCAAAAAGCCGACCTCACCATACGTATTGTTCGAGTAGCTTCCCGTTGCAAACAGGGATCGCGCCATCGCAAAATACTGGCCCGACACCGGTGCGAACGGAAAGTTTGTTACCCGCGCGTATCCACTCCCCGCATTTGTCACATTTACCTTCATGTAGAAGGTGACGTATACCAGCCTACCTATGCTGTAGTAACACGCATAGTTGTAGCTTGTCGTATACGTCATGCCGCCATCTGTAGAGATAAGCGTCGGCGTCCATGTGCCGTATGTCACGGGCAGTCCCAGGTTTGTCAGAGCCGCCGAAGCCGTTGTGCCGCCCGTACCCCCATTTGCTATGGGCAACGGGAATTGTATACCGAGATTCTCCCGCGCGCCTGCCGCACTGTCCGCGCCCGTGCCCCCGTCCTCTACCGCCAGCGGCAGATGTATTCCGAGATTCTCCCGCGCCTGCTCCGCCGTTGCACCGCCCGTGCCCCCGTTTTCCACCGGCAGCCGTTCCAATAGCTTCAGAAGCGACAGGTTGTACATCCGTTTGATCGTCTCCACTGCCTGTTTGACTACGTCCATTCCCATTCACCCCTTTACGGCACGCTGCGCCGCCATGTGCCGTTTACCTGCCGGTACACCTCCGCCGCCTGCTTCCAGCTCCCGCTTACCTTCCGGTATACCGTCCCCTGTTTCCATTCGCCGCCCACGCGCAGATACACCCCGCCTGTCCGCGTCAGGGTATTGCTTTCCTTCCACCCCGAAGCCAGGCTCCCGTTCTTTGCGCGCGCTCGATATTTTACCGCCTGCCCGAACATCATGCTTTTCGTGTCCGTTGTCGACGTTCCCGTCGCCGTTTTCAGCGCCGTCCACGACCCCCATGCGCCGCCGTCCTGCGGCCGCAGCGCGTACTGCAACTCGTACCCCGTTACCGTGCCTGTCGCCCCGCTCCAGTTTATTGTGATCGTTCCGCCCCCATAGTACGTACTATCGCTTCCCGCCTTTGCCGTCAGCGACGTGGGCGCGGACGGCGTCCGCGCTATCGGCGTCAGCGCCATCGAGCCGTTTGTCACTTCCGCGCTGCCCGCCGAGTATGTGCCGCTCGCGCATTTAAACCACGCGCTGACCGTTATGCTCCGCGTCCCGTCGCTGTTGTGCTCCACCGTTTTCGTCCAGCTCGTGATTGTGATCGTCGAGCCAAGCGACGGGAATGCGTACTGCGCTTCATTCGAGTACGCCAGCTTCCCGTCCAGCCACAGCTCTCCCAAACAGCTGTAGTCCACAAAGCGGACGCTGTTCGATTTCAGCAGCAGTTCTATCCGAACTGTGGACGTGTTTGCCGACGTGTTCACAGCGTCCTCATACGTGCGCAGGATCAGGCTGTATCCGTTCTGGCTCGTTGTGACCGTCGTTTCTTTCAGTAGGGCCATGTCCTCACCCCGTTATATATATTTGATATAGATGTCTCCATTTGAACCGCCGCTGGGCGTTCCCGTCCCCGCTGTGATCGTCTTCTGCTTGCCCGACAGCGCCGTATTCAGCGCCCTGCCCTGATTGGCGGACAGCGCGTCCGCCGCCGATGTGCTCGTCAGGTTGTCCACTACCGCCGGGATGTCTCCCACCGCCGTTTCCAGCCCCGCTATATCGCTTTCCAGCCCTTCTATCGCGCTTTCCAGCTCCGGCAGATGCACGCTGTTGAGGTAGTCCTTCACCGCCTCCCCGCCTTCGTCAAACTTCGCTTTCAGCTCCGACGCCGTCTCCGTCGGATTGTCCGCCAGCTTCTGGATGATGCTCATATCCTTTGAAATCTGCGTAAATGTCATAACACCCGTTCACCTCATTTGATATAATTTCCTACCGTGTATTCATAGTTGAGTTGCCCGATTCCAAACCGCTTATCGGGCGAATACAGGTGGACTTTTAGCCACTTCCATTTTTTTTCTTTGATTGGCAGTTGTACGATATTGTCACTGTCTGTAGTAAACGACATGGAGCTGAAATCCACATCCGCGAACGAGAAGCCAGACATGCGCACCGTTACAATATCATGCCTGCTTGACTTGTCCGTTTCAACCGCAATCTTGAAAAGCGAATTTGGCATTGTTTTTAAAAGTGCGTATGCGCCTTTAGGCTTGACTGTTTTCAGCATGGCGTTGGTATCGCCGTTCTCTGCGCGTGATACCCATTCGCAATAGATAGGGTTGGTGCCGTCCTTGTCGCCGTCAAACACGCACAGGTCGCCGCCATCCGTACCAAAATACAGCTCTCCCTCGTACTGTTTAAGCACACGGCCCGCCGACGTCCCTATGTTTAAATCCGTCCAGTAAAACCATTCGTACTCGAAACTGCCGTGTGCGCTGTACGTACCCCGGCTGTCCGCGAGATACATGGTATCCCCGAAAAGAGCGCAGTAATAGCCATTCCATTCTTCCGTCTGCACGCTTGACAGGCTTTCCGCTGCAAGCGCGCTGTCAATAAGCGTGCTGCGATGTTTCAGAGAGCGTTCGCTGTTGGTGACAGTGGGCGATGTGATTCCCTCTACGCCGCGCGCGGACATATACACAAGGTCGTCGCGAAAAGAACGCGCGCCGCCGACGCAGCCCTCTGAAATCACGCTCTGACTGGATGGATATACGCGGCCCAAATCGTAGTCCAACGTAGGCGTATGTACAAAAATGGACGACGCATCCTGATTCCCGTCTTTCAGCACGATCAGGCTCCCATCCTGTACCGCCATGTCTACAATCCGGCTATTGCTGTCCCCGACTTTGACATAGCCAACATCAGATATGTAGGCCGGATTATCCAGCTCACAGTGCCAAAACACATTCGGGTAGGACGGATTCCCGTAATAAAAGAACCTGTTGTCAAACGGAATAGTCCGTGTACAGGGTGTTACATTATCTGTGACCGAAACGCCGAATTCGATGATCACGTTATCGTCACCGCCGCCCGGCATGGACGGGGCCGAAGTA
>USJY01000135.1 GCA_900555065.1 uncultured Eubacteriales bacterium | reverse complement strand
TATGGAGGAGTTTATCGCCGATACGGGCCTTTCCGGCGCAAAGCCGGTTTGCGCCCGCGCCGAAGCGCTGGCCGCGGATCCGGCGTATCGAGAGCGGTTCGACGTGGCAGTCTCGCGCGCCGTGGCGGGCCTGTCAGTACTGTGCGAACTGTGCCTGCCCTTTGTGCGCGTCGGCGGCGTGATGCTCGCCTACAAGGGCCGGGGCGCGCAGGAGGAGGCGGAAGCCGCGCGCGGCGCCGTGTCGGCGCTCGGCGGCAGGCTGCGGGGTGTGGAAAACGCCGGGCTTGCGGGCGAACAGGACGGGCACTGTATCATAATCATCGAAAAAACTGCGCAAACCGCTAAAATCTACCCTAGAAAATACGCGAAAATAACAAAGAATCCGCTATAAACCGACACGTTTTCCGGCCGCCGCCTGCCGAAGACGCACGAATCTCGCGGTTTGGCGCGTATTCTGCCGAATCCTGTTGATAAAAAATAATTGGATAATTATTCCAGTTATGGTATCATAAGGGTGAGGTGATACATATGGACAGGCAGTACCGCGATTACAGCATCAGGCAGATTCCCGTGAACCGGCTTCGCCCCGATCCGGGACAGGCGCGCCGGCAGTTTGACCAGAGGGATATTGAGGAGCTTGCGCTCAGCATTCGGCAAGTGGGCATTTTGCAGCCGCTGCTTGTGCGCAGGCACGACGGCGAATACCAGATCATTGCAGGGGAACGCAGGCTGCGCGCCGCAAAAATGGCCGGCTTATCCGTTCTGCCCTGTATTATATGCGACTTTAACAGTGAAAAGGCCGCTGTCGCGTCGATGATTGAAAACCTGCAGCGCAAAGACCTCAACCCATTTGAAGAGGCCGTCGGGATCCGCCGGCTGATGCTGATGCTGAATTTAACGCAGGAGGAGATTGCCAAAAAGCTGGGGAAAGCACAGTCGAGCGTCGCAAACAAGCTGCGCCTGCTCGCACTTGACGAGGCGCTGCGGCGCAGGATTCTGGACGCAGGGCTTACCGAACGCCATGCCCGCGCCCTGCTGACGGTGCCTGAGGCCGAACGTGCGGCCGTGCTCGAATATATCATTGAGCACGAGCTGAACGTCGAGGCTACGGAGCGCTATATAAAGCTGCAGCAGTCGTCCGTCAGACAGCATAAAAAGCCCAAAATTTATTTTAAGGACCTGCGGATCTTCATCAACACCATAGACAAGTCGATTAAATACCTTGCAAGCGCAGGAATTCAGGCCGATGCGAAAAAGACGGAGGACGAGGAGTTTATTCATTACACGATTAAGATTCCCAAGAACCGGGCGGCGCGGATTTCCGGCGCGCAAAAAAAAATAGGATGACAGGCGGCTGAGCCGGATGGAGAAGGGGCCGGGCCCGCATATGCGGGCTCGGCCCTTTGCTGTGTTCCACGTGGAACATTGAGACGCGTCCGGCACATGATAAAGGGAAGGCCGCTCATTTTGCGGTTAAAAGGACGGGCGCAAACCTGCGTAAAGCGGAGACGCGCGGGCCGCGCGCCGGGCCGAATAGGAACACCGCGACGGGAACGCGCGCCGGACCGAACGGCGCTTTGTGTTACCTGCGCGTATGGGGCTGTGGCGTCGGACTGCGGCCGCGCGCCGAGCCTATAAAGCACGCCGGACGGGGACAAGCGCCGTTTTTGGGGACGCACGGGCAGGGCGGGTATGCCGGCGGGCAAATCAACGGCGCGTCCGCAGGGCAGGCAGGTCCGCATTCGCACAAGCAGAACAGGCCGTCGGCCGCCTGATACGGACTGTGAAATGCGGGCGCCTGTAGCGGAGTCTGTACAGGCGGCCCACGGGGGAAACTCGGATTTGCGGATGGGCCTTGACGGGACGGCCGGACAGGCTGTAAAAAATAATTGTTCCACGTGGAACAACCCCTCTTTTTCTTCGCAGGGTTTTATGCTATAATAGTTTCATCAGGGTGACTCCCGTCTCCCCTCCCTGGGGATTCGGGGTCAGAGAGAGCGCGCGCAGGCCGAAAGGAGGCCCGCGCGCGCCGGGGAGATGAAAATCATGGGTAAAATCGTTGCTGTTGCAAATCAGAAGGGCGGCGTGGGCAAAACCACGAGCGTAATCAACCTGAGCGCGGCTGTCGCACTGCTCGGCAAGCGCACGCTGCTTGTAGATATGGATCCGCAGGGAAACGCGACGAGCGGCTGCGGCGTAAACAAACGCAAACTTGAGCGCTCCGTCTATACCGCGCTGGCACATCCGCAGGAGACGGCGGCCTGCATTCTCAAAACGGGCACGGCCAACCTCTTTCTGCTTCCATCCAGTATAGATCTTGCCGGCGCGGAGCTGGAACTCGTAGGATTGGACAAGCGGGAAGGCATGCTGAAACAGGCCCTTGCATCGGTACGGGACGAGTTCGACTTTGTTTTTATCGATTGTCCGCCGTCGCTTGCGCTGCTGACGCTCAACGCCCTGTGCGCCGCGGACAGCGTGCTCATTCCCATCCAGTGCGAGTATTTTGCGCTCGAGGGGCTGTCCCAGCTGACCAACACCATTAAGCTCGTCAAACGCAATTACAATCCCGGACTGGAAATTGAGGGCGTATTGCTCACCATGTACGACGGGCGGCAGAACCTGAGCATCCAATCTGCGGAAGAAGTGAAAAAGTATTTCAATGACAAGCTGTACACCGCCGTTATCCCGCGCAATGTGCGCCTGTCGGAAGCGCCGAGCTATGGAATGCCCATTTTTGAATACGACCGGTTCTGTAAGGGCGCGATGGCCTATAAGGCCGTTGGAGAAGAATTTTTGAGGAAAAATGCAGGAGAACAGCCATGAAAAAAGGATTGGGAAGGGGCCTTGACGCCCTGTTTCAGGATAACGAGCCGGCGCGTGCGCCGGAGACCGGCGGCGCGCCGACAGAAGTTGCCGTGGCGGATATTGAGCCCAACCGCGGACAGCCCCGGCATGTTTTTGATGAGGAGAAGCTGCGGGAACTGGCCGATTCCATCCGGGAGCACGGCGTGGTTTCGCCCCTGATCGTCTCGGAGCTGGGCGACGGCCGGTATCGGATTATCGCGGGCGAACGCCGCTGGCGCGCGGCGCGGATGGCCGGACTGAAAAAAGTGCCGGTCGTCGTGCGGGCCGCCGGCGCGCAGGAGATCATGGAAGTGTCCCTGATTGAAAACCTGCAGCGGGAGGACCTGAATATCATTGAGGAGGCCAAGGGTTACCTGCGCCTGCAGGAGGAGTTCGGGCTGACGCAGGAGCAGATCGCGCGGCGGGTCGGCAAATCCCGGCCGGGCGTTGCCAACGCGCTGCGTTTGCTGCATCTGCCCGCGGCGGCGCTCGATCTGCTTGAGGAGGGTAAGCTCTCGCCGGGCCATGGAAAAGTGCTGCTTGCCTGCCCGGATGAAAAGACCGCGGCTGAACTTGCAGCGCGCGCCGCCGCGGACGAGCTCTCGGTGCGCGAACTGGAGGCGATGGTCCGGCGCGCGCTGCAGCCCAAGCAGGACAAGCAGGAGGACCCGGCGCTGCCGTATGTGCGCGAGCTGGAGACGCGCATTTCGGAAAACCTGGGCCGCAAGGCAAAGGTGGTCCGTTCCGGCGGCCGCGGGCGGATTGTGCTGGAGTTTTATTCGGACGACGACCTGACCGCGCTCGCCGAACTGCTTTCGGGCGGGCTTGCGTGACAGGCGGCGGCCGGTTTCCGGTCGCCCGGCTTTGCCGCTGCAAATGCAGAGCCGACGCGCCGTATACGCGCTTGCGCACGGCGCGGGCGTGTGCTATAATGAAAACTATCAATAGACCTGCCGGCGGTGAAAGCATATCCCGTCGCAAGATATGGGGGAGGACAGGCAGGCATGGCCGCCTGTTTTCTCTGCGTGCGGCGCGGACAGGTTTGCCGTGCGCATTTGGAGGCGTATGAAATGTATTTGATTCGGACTGATACGACGGACCCTGCGTACAATCTGGCGGCGGAGGAATTCCTGCTCAAGCAGAAACGCGGGGACATTTTTTATTTGTGGCGCAATAAGCCGTCCATTATCATCGGCAAAAACCAGAACGCCTACAGCGAAATCGACGTTGATTACGTACGCGACCACGGGATTCAAGTGGTTCGCCGCCTGACCGGCGGCGGCGCGGTCTTTCACGATTTGGGGAACATCAATTTCACGTTTATCGCAACGCAGAAAGAGGCGGGCGCAGACGTTTCCTTTGAGCGGTTTACCCGGCCGGTCGTCGATTTTCTGCGTTCGCTCGGCCTGGACGCTGCGTTCTCCGGACGCAACGACATACAGGTGAGCGGCTATAAAATCTCCGGCAACGCCCAGACGCGCTTCGGCGACCGGTTTATGCACCACGGGACGCTGCTGTTCGGCGCGAATATGACGGACCTTTCGCGCGCGCTGACGGTGCATCCGCTTAAAATCCAGGGAAAGAGCATCCAGTCTGTACGGGCCAGGGTGGCAAATATATCGGAATTCCTTAAAGAGCCCATGGAAATTACCGAATTTATGGACAAGCTGCTGGCCTTTGTCGAGGCGAAATACCCGGACAGCGAGGCCTATACGCTTTCCAAAGAGGACCATGCGCAGATCGGCCGGCTTTGTGCGGAAAAATATGCACAGTGGGGCTGGAATTTCGGGGAGAATCCTGCCTATTCGTTTCAAAAGACGGCGAAGTTTGACGGCGGCCTGATTGAGGTGCGTATGGATATCGACGGCGAGCGCATCACAGGAATCCGGATTGCGGGCGACTTTTTCGGGGTTGCGGAAATATCCGAGCTGGAAGCCGCGCTCACAGGCGTGTCGCACGAGCCGGAGGCCATCCGCGCCGCGCTCGCCGGCATGGACCTGGTCCCGTATCTGGGCGGGATTACTACCGAGCAGCTGATTCAGACAATGTTTTAACCCTGCCGGGCGCGCGGGCGGAGGAACCGGTTTTGCCTGCGCCCGCGCAGAGCGGCGCAGCGCGGGCGCGGCGCGGCGCGGGCAGTTCCCCGCGGGCCGGGA
>USJY01000134.1 GCA_900555065.1 uncultured Eubacteriales bacterium | reverse complement strand
TTTACAACGGTAGCGGCTTTTGCAAAATCATCTTGAGAAATATCATGTCCGCAAAAATAAATGCGTTCATCATTGTAATTTTCTGGTCGACGACATGCTTAAGGCGTTCGTTTGGGATGACGACGAGGGAATCCACCCTGCCCTTCATCTCCTCTATCCCCGCCTCTGCGGTCTGCATTTTGCGCCGGCCCTCAAACCCAAAGGGTTTTGTGACGATACCGACAGTGAGAATGCCCATGCTCTTTGCGATTTCCGCAACAACGGGAGCAGCGCCGGTACCCGTACCGCCGCCCATACCCGCCGTAATAAACACCATATCCGTACCCTGCAGCGCCTCGGCAATCAGTTCCTTGCTTTCTTCCGCCGCGGCCTTGCCCTTGAGGGGATCGGAGCCCGCGCCCATGCCGCGCGTCACCTTTTCCCCGATCTGGATCTTATGGGTGGCCGACGAATTATAGAGCACGTGTAAGTCGGTATTGACCGCGACAAACTCTACGCCCTGGACCCCGGCTTCCCGCATGCGATTGACAGCGTTATTGCCTGCGCCGCCGACGCCAATCACCTTTATGTTAACAATCTGGTTCTGCTCATCGGAAATCTGAAACGGCATTCAAATGACACTCCTTTTCCTGTACTTATAATATCATATATTTTTTTCCGCCATAATTCAATAGGCAGATAGGAAAAAAGCTTAAAAAACCATAATTTTTACTTATATTCAGGCCGATAATAGACCCTGTTGGCGTCTGTCGCGTCAATTTCCGCCTTGGTGTCCAGCGGATTTTCCTTCAGTACTTCCGCAATCATCTTGATCTTTACCGAAAGATCGCTCACCGTGCCGAGTTTACATTGAATCACACTGTTGTAAACAATGGACAGGTCGTGCCGTTTTGTCACGTTGATGGAGGTTGTGCCGTCGAAAATACCTGCGCTTTTGAGCTCGGTAACCAGCTGCCGGATCAGCTCCGCCGCGCTTTCGTTTCCAAACTCAGCCGTCTCGCCAGGCTCATATTTGCCAAGGTCCGCGCCGATGACCTCCACGGTTGTCTCCGGCAGTTGAGCGACCAACTCCAGCATTTTTGAATCTGTGTCGATCAGCACATATCCCGCCGCCGTTTTTACCGCCGCGACGGCCGTAGTGTCTTCCACATGTATTTCCAGTGTATCGGGAAGCTTGCGCTTGATGCTGACGGTCTTCAGATAGGGCAACTGCTTGACCATGGACTGTTCAATTTCAAACTTGTCCAGCCGGAACATATTCTGCCCTTCCAGGATACCCGACGCGCTTTCAATCTTATCTTTAGAATACCTGGAATCGCCGATCACTTCAATGTTAATTATGTTAAAAAATATGGTAACGGATGAAATGAGCGCGATGCCAACGAGGAGCAGAACGATCATTATGTATAAAATCGCGTTGCGCTTCCGCTTTTTCCGCCTGACTGCGGGCATGTCCCTGAAATCCTGAAGGGCCGATTCCCGATTCTTGGGTTTATGGATTTTTTTAGTATTTTTAGGCAGCTTTTTGCTTTCCGCCTTTCGGGGCGCGGCGGCCTTTTTCAGCGTTTTCTTTCCAGCCTGTCCGCTTTTCGCCTGCGGTTTGGCAGCGGCAGGTTTTTTTGCACTCGTCGCCCCTCGCTTCGGCGCCCGTACCGGCGCCTGTTCCTGCGGCGGCGCAGCAGGACGCGCCAAGCCCTGACTGTCCTGTACAAGCCGGCTCAGCAGCGCCTGCGTCTTCTGTTTTTCCCGTAGCTGCTTTTTGCTATACTTCATCGTCCTGTATCCTTTGAATATTTGCGCCCAGCTCCCGCAGGAGCACTTCCGGATGTTCGTACCCCCTGTCGATATGATCGATCCGGTCGATTACGGTCGTCCCCTCAGCCGCCAGCGCCGCAATCATAAGCGCGGCGCCGCCGCGCAGGTCGGTCGCCTCCACGTTCGCCCCCCAAAGCCGCTCTACGCCGTCCACGACGGCGACGCGCTGCTCCACATGGATATTCGCACCCATGCGCGCAAGTTCGCCCACATGCTTATACCGGCTCTGGAAAACGGTCTCGATAAACATGGATGAACCGTTGCAAATGCTTGCAAGAGCCATCATCAGCGCCTGTGCGTCGGTCGGGAAGCCCGGGTAATACGCCGTGCGAATCAACTTCGGCGCACGCGGCCGCTTTTCGGATTTCACCGTAACGCTGTCGTCCTCAATCTTAAGCGGAATATCCATCTCCTTGAGCTCTGCAAGCACAGAGGACATATGCCTTGTGTTAATTCCCTCAATCCGGCAATGGCCGCCCGCCATAACCGCGCCCAGGATATAGGTGGTTGCCACAATACGGTCGGGTATGATGGTGTGGCAGGTTCCATGCAGCGCGCTGACGCCGCTGATACGCATGCTGTCGCTCCCGGCCCCGGATATTTTTGCGCCCATTTTATTGAGGAAGTTCGCAAGATCCTCAATCTCCGGTTCTCGCGCGGCGTTGATAATCACCGTATCGCCCTTGGCGCATACCGCGGCGAGCATGACATTCTCCGTTGCGCCGACGCTTGGAATGGACAGCGTGACTTCCGCGCCCTGCAGACCCCGCGGACAGGTGCAGTAAAGGTATCCGCCCTCCTCCTTGAATTTAACTCCCATCTGGGACAGTGCGCTGATATGTAGGTCGATCGGCCTCGGCCCCAGCTCACACCCGCCCGGGAAACTGATGACTGCGGAGCCTTCACGGCTCAGAATCGCGCCCAGGAACATAACGGACGAACGCATCTTACGCATCAGCTTTTCCGGGATCTTATTGCTGCCATAACCGCCGTTTTCTACTATGGCAGCGCCGTTTTCCAGCCAGACGTTGCAGCCCAGCTGCCGCAGAATATCGCAGGCGGCGGCAGTGTCTGACAAATCCGGACAATTCTCTATCACGCTCTGTCCCCTGCCGACCACAGTCGCGGCAAGAATCGGCAAAACGCTGTTTTTAGAGCCGTGCACGGAAAGTTTCCCTTCCAGCCGGTTCTGCCCTTGTATTACAAGTTTACCCATAACCCAACCTCCGAAAGCCTTTTACAATTTATAGTATGCCGCGGCTTCGGAAGTTGTGTAATTGGTCAGTATTCTGAAAATATCAGGCGTTTGCCCGTGCGTTGCAGACAGCTTCGATCTCGTCGACAATCCGTTCGGCCGCGCGCATGTGCGCAAGGCCTTTGGAGCGCCGGCCCATCTCGCGCATTACGCCGCTGTCACAGGCGATCTCAAGCAGCGCCTCATAGAGCTTTTCCCCCGTCAGGTCCTTTTCCTCTATCATGACGGCGGCCCCTGCATCGCACAGGACGCGCGCGTTGTGGTACTGGTGGTTCTCCGTCACGTTCGGCGACGGAATCAGAATCGCGGGCTTGCCAAGGCAGGTCAGCTCCGCGAGCGTAATCGCCCCCGAACGGGAGATGAGCATATCGCAGGCGGCAATGCATTCATCCATATTATATATATATTCGGTCACGGTGATTCCGGCTCTGCCGTCGGTGTGCACGCCGTATTCTTCCAGCAGACCGAAAGCCCGCGTTTTGTCAATCGCCCCTGTCGCGTGTATGTGCTGGAACAGGCCGTCCTGCTGGGAACGCCGCAGCACATACGCCATCGCCGTATTCACCTCGCGCGCGCCCAGGCTGCCGCCGTAGGACAGGATCATGGGCCGACCGTCCAGCCCGAGTTTGGCGCGGGCCGCGTCCCTGTCCGCCAGCAAAAGGCTCTCCCGGACCGGGTTTCCGGTTACGACAGTATTGCGCGCATCCTGCAGGCCGATCGTCCGTTCAAACGAGAGCAGGACGCGCGCGGCGTATTTGGACACCATGCGTGTCGTTACGCCGGCAAACGCGTTCTGTTCATGGACGACAGAAGGCACGCCTGCAAACTTTGCGCCAAGCACCGCCGGGCCGCTTACGTACCCGCCGGTGCCGATAACGACGTCCGCGCCGAACCTTTTGATAATCCCCTTTGCCTCCAAACTTGCCCGGAAGGCCATGTACGCGTTCGCGGCGTTACGGTGCAGGCCGCGAATGCCATGGGCGCGGCTGAAACCGCGCACCTTTATAAACGCAATGTCAAACCCCTCGCGCGGCACAAGGCTGCTCTCCATGCCGTCGTCCGTACCGATAAACAGCAGTTTTGCGGCCGGGTCCCGCTTCTGGATTTCCTTGGCAATTGCAATGGCGGGGTTGATATGTCCGCCGGTGCCCCCGCCGGCAAGTACATAATTCATGCCGTTCCCCCTCAGGTTTTGGTCAGGTTGGACTGCCGTGACACCGACAGCACGATCCCCATCTCAAAGAGCAAAATTACAAGCGCCGTGCCGCCGGAGCTGAAGAAGGGCAGAGAAATGCCTGTTACCGGTATGGCGTTCGTCACGACGGCGACGTTCAGCAGCACTTGCACCGCGACGCGCATGACGATTCCAAATACCATGAACGAACCGAATTTATCGTCCGAACGCATGGCGATGACGAACCCTCGATAAATCAGCACGGCGAACAGCGCCAGGATGATCAGGCAGCCGATAAAGCCCAGTTCTTCGGCCACGATTGAAAAAACAAAGTCGTTCTGCGGCTCCGGGATATACAGGTACTTCTGCCGGCTCTGACCGAGCCCAAGCCCGGTCAGTCCGCCGGACCCAATCGCGTAAAGCGACTGCAGCGTCTGGTAGCCGGCGCCGCGCGGGTCTGATTCCGGATGCAGCCAGATTTCGATGCGACGGCGCATATAGTCGGTGTTCATGGAAAAGAAATACAGACCGATGGCGCCTATAACGCCCGTTGCACTGAGCAGGGTAAAGTTGCAGCCCGCGACAATCATCATGCAAAGGCCCACCGCCAGAATCAGAATCGCGCCGGAAAGATGCGGTTCGAGCAGCACGAGTCCCGCAGCAAGGCCGATGATCAGAAACGGGATCAAAACGCCTTTGACGGGCTTTTTCAGGTACTGGTAATTGCGGGAGAAATAATAGGCCAGCACGATTATGACGGCGAGCTTTGCCAGCTCGGAAGGCTGTATGGTAGTGA
>USJY01000133.1 GCA_900555065.1 uncultured Eubacteriales bacterium | reverse complement strand
GCCCGGGACGAAACAGGATTTGATCCAACCGGCTTCAAGCTTCTGCTGGAGGCGTATCCGGGCAGAGACGGAGGGTTTATGCTTTATGTAACGAGACTATATAAAAAAGACCAAAGCGAAGAGGAGCCGTTTGCCGACGACGCGGCGGAAACATGTTCTTACATATACCGTTTTCATACGATCAACGACCTGCTGGACTGCTGCCATTTCTTTGACAACCCGCAGCTCTCTCTCAACGAAAGCGCGCTCTACAAACACAACGACGGCTACTATCTGCGTTTTTCCGTCACGCTTGAAATGAACGACGTCGGCGTAACGCGGCTGCTCAAAAACCTCTCCGAATACGGGGAGAAGCTCAGCGGACGCTACATCAATTCTGTGATGGAGGAGCATTATCAGGTAGTTATCCCAAACGCGGCGCTTGCGAAATTGCAGTTGGTTGCCGGTTAGACCCAGGGCGGCAAAGCCGTCCTGCCGTACAGCAAGCCGTTCTTGCCAAGGCAAGAACGGCTTTTGTTTTACCGGTTAAAACCGGAGCTGCGCGTTCGGCTGCGCGGGCAGGATCATTTCCCGGAAGGAAGCCAGATCGTCGCGCTTGTACAGAGTCGCACGTTCATAGCCGGGCACGGAACGAAACAGCTGCAGATAATAGCGCGGCAGAACCGGAACCGCGCCCGCCATTTCCACCATGTCCCCGGCTTTCAGTTCCGGTATCACCGTGGTGCGCAGCTCAAACGGAACGCCGGAGCCGAACAGCAGCGCTAGGCTTTCTTCCACGCCCGCGGCATCCTTTCCGCATATCTCGAGATAGCGGCGAAAAGGCGCTTTATAGTCCATCGCCACATAGTCGAGCAGTTCTGCGGACAGCAGCCGTTCCAACGTCTCCGGATTGCTCCCGTTCGTATCCAGCTTGACAGCGTAGCCAAGCGATCTGATTCGACGCGCCGCATCTTCCAGGTCCCATTGGAGCGTCGGCTCTCCCCCGCTGATCACCACGCCCTCCAGCTGGCCGGCGCGCTTGCGGAGAAAGGACCAGACTTCGTCTTCATCCAGCAGCGTGTCGGTATACAACAGGCTGCGGTTATGGCAAAAGCCGCAGTCGTAATTACAGCCGGCAGTAAACAGGATACAGGCGAGCCTGCCGGGAAAGTCAATGGTGGTGAGCTTGGACAGTCCTGCGATCCTCATTTTGCGGCGCGGGCCGCAACAGCGGCGGACGCCGGTTCCTCCAACTGCGCCTGTGCAAGAACTTCGCTGGAGGGAACGACATATTTCACGCGGGTCCGGTATTCTTCGCGCTTGCCCTTGTGGAAGTTCTTGACCGGCCGCAGATAGCCGACGACACGGCTCCAGACCTCCGTCTCTTTCCCGCAGACCGGGCACTCGAACTGTTCGCCGCTTATATATCCGTGCTCATTGCAGATCGAAAAGGTCGGGGTCAGCGAGATATAGGGCAGCTTGTACTGGTTGAATATTTTTCGTATAAGGCGCTTCGCCACTTCAATGTCGGAAATGCGTTCGCCAAGATACAGGTGCAGCACCGTCCCGCCCGTGTACATGCTCTGCAGTTCGTCCTGCAGGTCCATGGTTTCAAATATATCGTCAGTATACCCGACCGGAAGCTGCGTTGAGTTGGTGTAGTAACTGTCCCGCTCTCCCGCGGTAATGATATCGGGATACTTTTTACGGTCCAGCTTTGCCAGACGGTAGCTCGCGCCTTCGGCCGGCGTTGCCTCCAGGTTGTAATAGTGGCCGGTTTCTTCCTGGATATCGGTGATGAGCTTGCGCAGGTATTCCATTGTCTCAATGGCGAACTTCTGCCCTTTCTCCGTAGTCAGGTCGGAACCGTCCTGGTAGAAGTTCAGGATGGCCTCGTTCATGCCGATAATGCCAATGGTATTGAAGTGGTTGTACCAGTACTGTCCGGTGCGCGCCTTTACATCGCGCAGGTAGTGGGCGGAAAACGGGTACAGGCCACGTTCGGTTTGGTCTTCTATGATTTTCCGTTTGATTTCCAGGCTGTTTTTCGCGGTCTGGACCATGCGCCACAGGCGCGCGTTGAACTCCTGCTGCGATTTGGAGATATACGCGATGCGCGGCAGGTTGATCGTGACGACGCCGATGGAGCCGGTCATGGGGTTGGAACCGAACAGGCCGCCGCCGCGCTTGCGGAGCTCTTTGGTATTCAGCCGGAGCCGGCAGCACATGGACAGCGCGTCCTCAGGACTCAGGTCGGAATTGATATAGTTCGAAAAATATGGGATGCCGTATTTGCAGGTAATCTCCATAAAGCTATTGACGACGGGGCTGTCCCAGTCAAAGTCCCGGGTGACGTTGATCGTCGGGATCGGAAAGGTAAACACCCGCCCTTTTGCGTCGCCCTCCAGCATGACTTCGCAGAAAGCCTGGTTAAACATATCCATCTCGGCCTGGAACTCGCCGTAGGTCTTGTCCATTATCTTGCCGCCGACCACGGCGTGCTCATGCCTGAGGGTTTCCGGTACGACGATGTCAAACGTAAGGTTGGAAAACGGGCACTGGAAGCCTACGCGCGTCGGCACGTTGATATTGAATATAAACTCCTGCAGCGCCTGCTTTACCTCCTGCCTGCTCATATGATCATAGTAGATAAAGGGGGCGCAGTACGTATCGATCGAGGACCAGGCCTGCGCGCCGGCCGTCTCTCCCTGCGTGGTAAATGTGGAGTTCACAATCTGCCCCAAAAAGGAGCGAAGATGCTTGGGCGCGGAAGATTCCACCTTGCCCTCTACGCCGCCGAAGCCGTCCATCAACAGCTGCTTGAGGTCCCAGCCTGCGCAATAGGGGCCGAAAAAGCCGAGGTCATGCAGATGGATGTCCCCGTCCGTATGGGCTTGGCGCACCTCTTCCGGATAGATCTCGTGCAGCCAGTACTGCTTGGTAAACGTTTCGCGCACATAGTTGTTCATGCCGTTGATCGACTTTTGCGTGTTGGCGTTTTCCTGGATCTGCCAGTCCTTATCGTCCAAATAGTCGGAGAACATATCGATCGTCGCGCCGATCAGGGCGTTGGATTCACGGGCGGCGCGGCGTTTTTCCCGGTACAGGATGAACGCCTTGGCGGTTCTGGCATGTCCGTTTTTAATAAGGACTTTTTCAACGATGTCCTGGATCTCCTCCACGTCCGCGACATCGCCCGCTATGTTCTGATTCGCATTCTCGACGACAAGGTCGCTGAGTTTTTGCGCGAGCATGAAGTCGTCGCCGCCGACGGCAGTCGCCGCTTTGAAAATGGCCCAGGTGATTTTTTCGCTCTGGAATGGTACGATTTCGTTGTTGCGCTTTCTGATTTTTGTAATCATGGCCCTGCCCTCTCCTTAAGTCTTTGATCGTTCCTGGCGTGCTGGTCACTATCTTGTGCCAATTAACGCATTTATTGTGTATATATAGTATATAACGGAGCATTTCCCCTGTCAAGCACCAGTCGCTTTTTCTACGATCTGAACAATTTTAACCGCCGTGCGCACCACATTTTTACATACGGCGCTTCGGCGCTCTGCAGGCGGGTTGGGAAACCGGATTTATGACCGGCCATAAAAAAGGGCTTGCTGGAAAAAGCCGGACTTACGGCTAAAAGGACAGTTCGCGACCAAGAGCCTGTAAAACCGAATTTAAAAGCGGCAAAAAACCTGCCGAAAAGCTTAAAAGCGCGCTTTCAACAGCTTACGGCATAAGACGCGCAAAAAAGCCCGCCTTTTCAGGCGGGCTCTACTCTGTTGTATACCGGCGTTGCACAGTGCATGCCGGTATTTACGATTATATAAATCGTCGAATAAACCCTATTGTTTTGCCGTTCGCACGGGATGGCTATCACTTCCGTTCCCAGCATTCCCGGCGCTTGCCGGGATTGCTCAAAGAACGTTCGGATCGCGGTACTGTATAGTTCCCGTTCTTTTATGCGCGCTGGCCCTGTGCATTTGTTCGATACGATCCCGCCTCTCCTCCGGAATGTGCTTTCCTAGCAGAAACGCGTCCAGCTCGGCGTAGGTTACGCCCATTTCCGCTTCATCGGTCTGTCCGTCAAACAGCGCCGCGGAAGGCGCTTTGTCTATCACGCAAGCCGGCGCGTGCAGGAATCGGAGAAACTCGTATATTTCGGTTACCGTGAGGTCGGCAATCGGATTGAAATCGTGCGCGCCGTCGCCCCATTTTGTAAAATACCCCACATAGGCCTCGCTTCTGTTGCCCGTGCCGGCAACCAGTCTGTTTTCCGCAGCGGCGATCGCATACAGCGTGAGCATACGCAGCCGAGGCGCAATATTGACAAGCGCCGTCTCATTGAGCGCGGCGACGCCGTCGAGAGCCTGCAGTACCGCCTGCTTGACGGGCGTGAGATCCACAGTACGGGCCGCGATATTATACGTTTCGGCAACCGCTATGGCGTCGGCGGCGTCCTCCCCGTAATTTCTTTCGGATGTGCACGGAAGAAGAATGCCAACCGTGTTGTCGCAGGCAGCTTTGCAAAGGATGCCGACCAGCGCGGAATCTTTCCCGCCGCTGTTGCCGTAGACAATGCCCGACGCGCCGCTCTCGGCGAGTACGGAGCGTATAAACGCCACCCGGTTTTCAAATTCATTTTTATAGTTACGCATATCCTGTTCCTTTCCAGCTTTAGATTGTTATTTGCAATGCGATTGGCGGCAGAGCGCGCATACTCCCATGCAATGCACGTTGGCAGACGGCCGATCCGCCGCCGGCTGCGGTAGCTTATCACTGCGCGCCAGACCGGATAACAACTTCCGCAAAACGCGTGCCAGCAAAGGGATTTTAAACCTTTTTGTCAGACAGCCGGCGCTCAAAACGGTCCTTTCGCGTATCCGCAGGGATGCGCGTAGGATAGTCGCCTGTAAAACAAGCGCTGCAAAACGCGCGGTTTTCGGTGAGCGTTTCCAGTTCTCCCGCCGGCAGGTACCCAAGAGAGTCCGCGCCGAGGATGGCGGCGATTTCAACAGGGGCGTGCCTGCATGCGATCAGGTGGTCTTTCGAGTCAATATCCGTCCCGTAATAGCAGGGGT
>USJY01000132.1 GCA_900555065.1 uncultured Eubacteriales bacterium | reverse complement strand
GGCCTTATCCTTCATCCCTTTTTCTCAACTGTCCAACATGTATTGTACCCCTACACCGAGCCCCGGCCGAAATCCAGGAAACGATTGACACGGCGCGATAATGTTGATAAAATAAAGGATACGAATGAATTGTCGCGGTCTGGAGCCGCAGGATGGGAGTGGAGACGATTGCTCAGCAGCATGACCGGGTACGGCCGCGCCCAGCGCGAGGTCGGCGGAAAGCTCATCACAGTCGAAATCAAGAGCGTCAACCACCGCTTTTTTGAGCCGAACATACGCACGCCGCGCGGGATGGGCTTTCTGGAGCTGCCCGTGAAAAACCGGCTTGCGCGGGACATCCGGCGCGGCAAGGCGGAAATCTACATTGCCGTCGAATACCCCGCCGGAGAGGAAATCGACGTGTCATACAACCGCCAGTACCTCAGCGGCTGGCTGCACACGCTCGGGACCATCTCCCGCGAGCACGGCGTGCCCGGCGAGATCAGCCTTGCGGACGTGGCGAAAAACCACGACGTGTTCGTGGTAAAGAAGGCCGAGCCCGCCGAGCAGGAGCTGACGGACCAGGTCCTTTCCGTGCTGGAAGAGGCGCTCGAAGCGTTTCTCGCGGCGCGGCGGCGCGAAGCCGAGGGCCTGACGCGCGACATTCTCGCCCGCTGCGACGCGATCGAAGCGCAGGTGCGGGCCATCCAGGCCCGGTCGCCCGAAACGGTGGCGGAATACCGCGGCAAACTCCGCGCGCGCATGCAGGAGGTGCTGGCCGAGAGCATGATAGACGAGGGGCGAATTCTCGCGGAAGCCGCCGTCTACGCCGACAAGGTATCGGTGACGGAGGAGACGACGCGGCTGTCCACCCATATCGAGAACTTCCGCGAACTGATACGGGGCGACAGCCCCGTGGGCAAAAAGCTCGACTTTTACATGCAGGAGATGAACCGTGAGATCAACACGGTCGGCTCCAAGTGCAACGACGTTCCCCTTTCCAAAATCGTCATTGAGGTCAAAAGCGAGCTGGAGAGCATCCGCGAACAGATTCAGAACATAGAATAGCAGACGGCGCAGCCCCAAACAGAAGAAAAGGAGTACCTCTATGAAATACGCGAGCAGGCTCATCAATATCGGGTTCGGGAACATGGTATCGGCGGCGCGGATTATCGCCATCATCAGTCCCGAATCAGCGCCCGTCAAGCGCCTGATCCAGGAGGCGAAGGACCGCGGCGTCCTCATCGACGCGACTTACGGCCGGCGCACCCGCGCCGTCATTATCACCGACAGCGAGCATGTCATCCTGTCCGCCGTCCAGCCGGAGACCATCGGCAACCGGGTCAGCGACTGGGACGAGCCGGAGGAGGATACGGAAGAGGAGCTGAAGGGCCTTGAATAAAGGACGGATCATCATCATCGCCGGCCCATCGGGCGTGGGCAAGGGCACGGTGATCAGCCGCCTGCTCGGGCTGGACGGCCGCTACGTCCTCTCCGTCTCGGCGACGACCCGCGCGCCCCGGCCCGGCGAGCGCGACGGCGTAAACTACTACTTTATGACCCGGGACGAATTCGCCCATAAGATCAGCGCGGGCGAAATGCTGGAATACGCCGAGTACGTCGGCAACCTGTACGGTACGCCGCGCGACATGGTGCGCGAAAAGACCGCGCAGGGGTACGACGTGATACTGGAAATTGAGGTGGACGGCGCGCGGCAGGTGCTGAAAAAGACGCCGGACGCCATCGCCATTTTCCTGCTCCCGCCCAGCGCGGAAGAGCTGGCGCAGCGGCTGTGCGGCCGCGGCACCGAGGCGGAACACGTGCGCAAAGCGCGGCTGGACAAGGCGCTCGAAGAACTTGGGCACGCAGGCGAATTCCACTACCGCGTCGTCAACGACGACGCGCAGCGGGCCGCGGAGGAAATCCACGCCATCGTAACAAGCGTAAAATCAGCGCCGCACAGCGCGGCGGTAAAAGAATAGGAGACAGGCCGATATGAGACAGATTTCAACAGAAGAGCTGATCGCGAAGGGCGTCACGCGGTATTCCCTGATTATAGGGATCTCCAAGCGGGCGCGGGAAATAGCGGAGTACAACGACAGCATGGCGATCCAGCCGGAGCATAAGCCCATTCTGCAGGCGGCGGAGGAGTACATGGAGGGCATTTACGACATTCGGGAGATCGACGACGCGGACGCGCAGGACGACTAGTTCCGCTACGGCAGCTTTCGCTGCCGTTTTTACTCTTATGCGCGGCAAAAAAAGGCCGCAAAGGTACGGGATTATCTGAATTTTCACGCAATGTTCACAGCGCCGCCACAGCGCGCCGCTATACTGTATCTGGGCGGCTGCGCCCCGGCGTAGCCGCCGGCGGCGTCCGTCTAAACGCGCGTCCGCGCACAGGGCGCGCGCATGCCCCCGGCAAGGTCCGGGTGTGTTCAGGAGGATTGGGTTTGGTCGCAAAGGTCGCGGTGGAAGGGCTTCCCTATTTCACGCAGGGCAGCTTTGACTATCTCGTGCCGGACGGGCTCAGGGACAGAGCCGTGCCCGGCGCGCGCGTCACCGTACCCTTCGGCCGCGGCGGAAAGAGCCGGAAAGGGATCGTCCTCAGCACATCCGAGCACAGCGGCTACGCCGGTCCCCTCAAAGAGATCCTGAGCGCGGCGGCGGACCGGCACCTGCTCAGCGGCGAAATGCTGACGCTGGCGCAGTGGATGGGCGAAAAATACCTCTGCCCCGTCTACGACTGCGTGCGCGCCATGCTCCCGGCCGGGTTGGAGCTGGAGCTGCGCTATACCTATGAACTGTGCCGCGAACCGGACGCGCCGGATCCGCTGCAGGCCGAAATCGCCGGCGCGCTGCGCGCCGGACCCGTCTCTGAAAAAAAGCTCGGGGACAGGTTCGGCCCGGAAGGGCTGGCCGCTCTGCAATCGCTCGTGCGCAGCGGCGCCGTTGTGGAACGGACCGACGTAAAACGCGCCGTGGGCGACAACACCGTCGCTATGGCAGAACTGGCCTGTACGCCGGAACAGCTGCAAGCCTATCTTTCCAGGCGCACGGCGCTGACTGAAAAGCACCGTCCGGCCCTTGAATTTCTGCTGCAGGCCGGCGCGTGCGAGGAGAGCGAACTGACCTATATGACCGGCGCGTCGGCCGCCATGCTGAAGACGCTGGAAAAGCGCGGGCTGATCGCCCGATTCCGCAAGGAAGTGCTGCGCACGCCCTATGCCGCCGCCGGCGGGGATGGGCCCGCGCCGGACGCGCCGCTGAGCGAGCGGCAGATGGCCGTAGCCGACGCGATCGACGCGGACGCAGGGACGTTCCGCACCCACCTGCTCTACGGCGTAACGGGCAGCGGCAAGACCCACGTGTTCTACGAGCTGATCGACCGCACCCTGCGCCGCGGCCGGGACGTGATCGTGCTTGTGCCTGAAATTCTTCTGACGGTACAGATGGTATCGCGGATCAAGAGCCGCTACGGCGGGCTTGTCGCGGTGATGCACAGCAACCTTTCGGCCGGCGAACGGCTGGACGAATGGAAACGCATGAAGCTCGGCCTTGCAAAAATCGCCGTGGGCACGCGGACGGCGGTGTTTGCGCCCTTTGACAATATCGGCCTGATCATCATCGACGAAGAGCAGGCCCACACCTATAAATCCGAGATGTCGCCGCGCTACGCGGCGTCCGCCGTGGCCAAGCAGCGCGCCGCGGCGCACGGAGCGGCGCTCGTCCTATCGTCGGCGACGCCCGCGCTCGAATCCTATTTCTTCGCGAGCCAGGGCCGCTACCGCTACCACGAACTGCCGGCCCGCTACAACCGCGCTGCACAGCCGCCCGTGCACATCGTCGACCTGCGCGACGAACTCAGGAACGGGAACGCATCCGTGCTGAGCCTCGCGCTCCAGCGCGAGCTTGCCAAGAACCTGGACGCGGGCGAACAGAGCATCCTGTTTATCAACCGGCGCGGGTACAACACCTTTGTGAGCTGCCGCGCCTGCGGCTATGTCGCGAAATGCCCCTCGTGCGGCATCGCCATGACCTACCATCTCCAGAACAACCGGCTCATGTGCCACTACTGCGGCCACAGCGAACCGACCCCGTCCGCCTGTCCCGAATGCGGGAGCAGCCATATCCGCTACTTCGGCGCGGGCACGCAGAAGGCGCAGGAGGATATCCAGCGACTGTTTCCGCAGGCGCGCGTACTGCGTATGGACGCGGACACCACGGCGCGCAAATACGCCCACGACGAGATGCTCGCGCAGTTTGCCGCGGGCGGTTACGATATTCTGCTCGGCACGCAGATGGTGACCAAGGGCCTGGACTTCGGGAACGTAACCCTGGTCGGGATCCTGGCGGCCGACGCTTCGCTTTACACCGACGATTTCCGCGCAAACGAGCGCACCTTTTCGCTCATTACGCAGGCGACCGGCCGCGCGGGCCGGGGCGACCGGCCGGGGCGGGCCGTCATCCAGGCCTACACGCCCGACAGTCCCGTGCTGTCCTACGCCGCGTCGCAGGACTACAAGGGCTTTTATCAGCAGGAGATCAGCCTGCGCAAAGCCCTGCGCTACCCGCCGTTTGCGGACGTATGTCAGGCCGTGTTCACCGGGAAGGATCCGGCGCGCGCCATGGAAGCGGCCAAGTGGTGCATGGAACGCGTGCAGGCTCTTGCGGGCCAGAACGGCCTGCCTGTCATCGGGATCGGGCCCGCGCCCTGCGCCGTTGCAAAACTGCGGGACGATTTCCGGATCAAGTTTCTGCTCAAATGCAGGGCCGACCGCGCCTTTCGCGATATGCTTCGCCAGGCGCTGCGCGAATACTCTGAGAATAAAACATTTAGGGAAATCGACGTATGGACGGATGTAAATCCGTATACGATACAATAGGAGAGTGGAACCGACTATGGCTATACGCAAGATTGTAAAGCGCGGCAACGCCGCGCTGGAAAAACAGTGCCGGCCCGTTGACGCTTTCAACAAACGGTTGGAGATCCTGCTCGGCGACCTGGCGGACACCATGTACGACGCGGGCGGCGTGGGCCTTGCCGCGCCCCAGGTCGGGATCCTGCGCCGCGCCGTCGTCGTCGACGTGGG
>USJY01000131.1 GCA_900555065.1 uncultured Eubacteriales bacterium | reverse complement strand
CAAACGCTCTGACCGCTCGCTCGATATGCGCAAACGAAGTGGGGTTCATCATACCGACGGTGCAGACGATTGCGGCGGCCGGATAACAGCCGCGCAGCTGCTGCAGAAATTCCCTGTATTTGCGGGAGAACGTATCCGCCTCCGCCTGGCCCAGGGCGATGTAGGATGAATCGTTGGTGCCCAGGGCGACGACGACCACGCCGGGCTGGAACCGCGAAAAGTCCCACGGCGCCGCGTTCCCGTTGAGCGGCGCGATCTGGCCGTAAACCGGCGGGACCGCGCAGTCGCCGCCGTTTTCGATATCGACGCGGCGGTACACCGTCCAGCCGGACAGGGAAAAACAATTGAAATCCGCGTCCAGATTTTGCGCGCAGACGGCGGCGTACGTCAGCATCCCGTTTTGGGTGTCGATATCCCACTCGTCCGGGTCCTGCGGGCCGCGCTCGATGGTATGCCCGCAGGTGATGGAATCGCCGATAAACTCGATTTTGCGCGCCTTTGCCGGGGGCGGGCAAAGCAGCGCGCCGCCGCCGGGGAACCGGACGCGGCCGACAAGCAGACTGGACTGAAGCGCCTCTGTCAGCTTGACGACTCTGACCGTATGTTCCCCCGGCGCAAGGCCGGCCGCGAGCGGGACCCAGGAGGACGCCGGCACAGGGATTCGCCCGCCCTGCGGCAAGCCGTCCACATAGACCTGAACGCGCGGAGGTTCGCCGGCACAGACCGAGCCGAGCTCCGCCTCCAGACCCGTTCCGTCAAAACGAAGTTCAAAGCCGGAATCCGTCCACGAAATCTGCGTTTTTCCATCTTCCCTGACAAACGTTCTGCCAAGCCAGCGGGTATTGCTCTCATCCAGCGCGATCACAAGCGCATCCTCCTCTGTGTTCTATTTGTAGCCAGTCGCGTGTTTTTTTTAAAGAGGGCCGGCCGCGGCAAATGGGAGCCGGGCCGGCGGCAGACTGCGCACTGCGGCGCAGCCGTTCAAACAAAAGGCAGGTTGGCGCGGGCGGCTGGGGCGACGCGCCCGAATCCCGGTCCGGCGCGGGGCCCGCACTGTCAGACAGCCGGCACGTTTTCCGGCAGAAAACACCCGCGCCGCAAACCGGTCAGTCCACCAGAATACGGACAAAGACCTTCTTGCCCTTTTTAACAATGAATTCGCCGGAGCTGAACTCCTCCAGCGCATAGGTCTGCATGGGGTCCTCCACGACCGCGCCGGCGGCCGTGACGCCGCGCTGTGCGATCAGGCGACGGCCCTCGCCTTTGGAGGGGATAATACCCGCCGCGAGCAGAAGATCGAGCACGCCGATCTTCCCATCGGCAAATGCCGAGGCGGGAACCGTGGCCGTGGGCATGTCCTTCGCGTCCGCGTTCTGCGAGAACAGCGCGCGCGCCGTGTCCCGCGCTTTGGACGCTTCCGCTTCGCCATGCACCTCTTTCGTGATTTCATAGGCGAGCAGCTCTTTTGCCTCGTTGATGCGGCTGTCGCGCACGCCCTCGTACGTCTCGATCTGCTCGACGGGGACGAAGGTGAGCAGCTTAAGGCATTTGACAACGTCCGCATCGTCCACATTGCGCCAGTACTGATAGAATTCATAGGGAGAGGTTTTCTCCGGGTCGAGCCAGACCGCGCCTTTTTCCGTCTTGCCCATCTTTTTGCCCTCGCTTGTCGTCAGCAGGGTAAAGGTGATGCCGTACGCCTCCTTGCGCAGCTTGCGGCGAATGAGCTCGACGCCGCCCAGGATATTCGACCACTGGTCGTCCCCGCCCATCTCCAGAACGCAGCCGTACTTGCTGTAGAGAACATAGAAATCGTAGCTCTGCATGAGCATATAGTTGAACTCCAGGAAGGTGAGGCCCTTTTCCATACGGCTTTTGAAACACTCGGCCGTCAGCATACGGTTGACGGAAAAATGCACGCCGACCTCGCGCAGAAAGTCGATATAATTGAGCGGAAGCAGCCAGTCTCCGTTTTTCAGCACAAGCGCCCTGTCCTCGGAAAAGTCGATCAGCCCGCTCATCTGCGCCTTGAAACAGTTTGCGTTGTGGTCGACCTGTTCGGGCGTGAGCATTTTACGCATATCGCTTTTACCGGATGGGTCGCCGACCATGCCGGTGCCGTTGCCCAGGATGACGATGGGCCTGTGCCCGGCGCGCTGCATGTGCGCCATTACCATGATCTGCACAAAATGGCCGACGTGCAGGGAGTCCGCCGTGGGGTCGAAACCGATATAGAAGCTGATTTTTTCGTTGTTGAGCAGATCCCGGATCTTCTCCTCATTTGTCATCTGCGCGATCATGCCGCGCCGCTTTAACTCGTCAAATACGCCCATTTTATCTTTCTCCTATCTGAATCTTTCAGTCTGTTTTCTGCCCTCTGCAATCAACGCGTCCGCCGCCTGCAGCGCCGCGTCGGTAATCTGCATCCCGCCGAGGATCCGCGCCAGTTCCTCGCGCCGGCCCTGCTCGTCCAGGATACGGACCGTGGTGGTCGTGCGGTCCGCGTCGGCCTGTTTCGTGATGAGCAGGTGCGAATCCGCCATGGCCGCGATCTGCGCCAGGTGGGTCACGCACAGGACCTGTGGACGACGCGCCGCCGCCTTGAGCAGCACGCCGATCTTCTGCGCAGTCTTGCCGCTTACGCCCGAGTCGACTTCGTCGAAAATGACGGTGTCGGCCGGGTCGCCCTCCGACAGCACGCTGATGATTGCGAGCATGATCCGCGAAAGCTCGCCGCCCGACGCGATTTTGGCAAGGGGTTTGGGCGACTCGCCAGGGTTGGCCGAGAGAAAAAACTCGACTGTATCACGGCCGTTCGCGGTGAATTTCTCGCTCTTTTCGATCCGGATCTCAAACACGCATTTTTCCATATCGAGAAAGGCGAGCTTTTCCATCACGGCCGCAGCAAGACGGTCGGCCGCGGCGCGCCGCGCGGTTGTCAGCGCCTCGGCCCGCTCGGCCAGGCACAGGGCCAGCCGTTCAAACTCCGCCGCCTGTGCGGCGACGCGCTGGGACATGCCCTCAAATTCATCGCGTTCGCGCACCGAGCTTTCAAGCAGCTCCATCGCGGCTGAAATGCTGCCGCCGTATTTTTTGCGGATACGCCTGAGTTCGGCCAGACGCTGCTCGATTTCGTCCAGGCTGCCGGCGTCGTCCACCTCGCCGCCCGCGGCGCGCAGATCGTCGCTTACCGATTCGGCTTCGACCGCCAGCGTACGAAGGCGGTCGCCGAGTTCACGCAGCTTTGCCGAATGCGCCGACGCTGGGTCGAGAGCGGCGGCGGCGGCGGTGAGGCGTTCGCATGCGCTGCCGTCCATGTCGTAGAGCAGGGCGCGCGCGGCGTGGATGGCGGTCTTGAGCTTCTCGGCGTTCGCCGCCGCGTCGCGGCGGGCCATGAGCGCCTCTTCCTCGCCTGCGGACAGGTGCGCGCGGGTCAGCTCATCGATCCGGTACTGGAGCATGTCCAGACGCTCCTGCTTGTCCGCGTCCAGACGCTGCAGCCGCAGCAGCTCCCTGCGCGCCGCCTGCGTAAGCTTGTACTGCGATACGTATTCCGCCATTGCGGCGTTCGAGCCAAGATACCCGTCCAGGTACCCGATGTGGGTGGCGGGATCCAAAATGCGCTGGTTCAGGTGCTGGCCGTGGATGACGACCAGATAGGGCGACAGCTCCTTCAGCGACGCGAGCGGGACGGGACGACCGCCTATTTTTGCAGTGCTCTTCCCTTCCGCCGTGAATTTGCGCTCGATAAACAGGGTCCCATCGTCCTCCGGACAGATGTCCAGCTCGTCAAGCTTATGGTGCACCGCCGCGCCGCTGAGCGCGAACCTGCCCGCCACATACGCATAGGGGCAGCCGGTGCGGACCAGGTCCTTCGACGCGCGCTGGCCGAGCAGCAGGCCGAGCGAATCGATGATAATCGACTTGCCGGCGCCCGTCTCGCCCGTGAGGATATTGAACCCGCTGAAAAATTCTATTTCGGCCCGTTCAATGACCGCTACGTTTTCAATATAGAGCCGTTCAAGCATCTCCCTGCAACGCCCTTTCCCACAGACCGCCGTTTACGGCTGGAGCATTTTATTCAGGTCGGAAATGAGTTTCTCGACCTGCGACTGCTGGCGTACGAGCAGGAATATGGTGTCCTCGCCCGCGACCGTGCCGACCACGGACTCCATATCCATTGCGTCAATCGCGGCGCAGACCGCCTGCGCCATGCCCGCGATACATTTGATGACTACGGTGTTGCCCGCATAGTCGATCATGCGCACGCTCTCTTTCATCAGGCCGTGATAGCGCTCCGGCTGCATCGCCCCTTCGTCCGCCGCGCCGCTGACTGCGTACCGCGTCTTCCCTGTCCTGTCAACGCGCTTGTACAGGCGCAGTTCTTTGATGTCCCGCGAAATCGTCGCCTGCGTCACGTCAAACCCATTCTCGTTGAGACGCGCGAGCAGCTGTTCCTGCGTCTCGATCGGCTCGGTCTGGACGAGTTCCAGAATCTTCAGGTGCCGGTGTTGTTTCAAATGAATCCCTCCCCATCGGTTGCCAGCTTCTGGTTGAGTATTTTATAAAAATTCATGTTTTTCAGCTTGACCAGCCGGGTGACGCTCCGTGAACGGCGCACGGCGACCGTATCGCCTTCGCGCAGCTTGAGCGTTTCAAACCCGTCTATGGTGAGGTAGGTGTCTTTGTCGGCCATGTTATGCGTCGTAACCTCGATTACGGCGTCTTTGGAAAAGACGATGGGGCGCGCCACAAGCGAATGCGGACAGACCGGGGTCATGATGATCGCCTCCATGCTCGGCTCCAGAATCGGGCCGCCGGCGGACATGGAGTAGCCGGTGGAGCCGGTGGGCGTGGACAGGATGATCCCGTCGGCACGGTAGTCGGACACGCGGTCGCCGCCGGCGGCGACGTGCAGCTCGATCAGGCGGGCAATGACGCCCTTGGAAATCACCGCGTCGTTGAGCGCGATGGATTTGAATACGGTACGGCCGCCGCGGTGTACACGCACGTCGAGCATGAGCCGCTTTTCAATGGCGAACTGGCCGGACAGCAAACGGGACAGCTTTTCAATCTCACGCCACCCCTCGCAAAGCGTCGTCTTTCCCTTTG
>USJY01000130.1 GCA_900555065.1 uncultured Eubacteriales bacterium | reverse complement strand
GCCTCCAGCAGCGCGCGGGCAATCCCATGCCGGATCGCGCCGGCCTGGCCGGACACGCCGCCGCCTTCCACGCGGCATATCACGTCAAACTTGCCGGTAGTCTTAGTCAGCTCCAGGGGCTGGCGCACGATCAGCTTCAGCGTATCGAGGCCGAAGAATTCGTCTATATCCCTGTCGTTAATGGTGATGGCGCCGGTGCCGGGGTAGAGCCTGACGCGTGCGATCGACTTTTTGCGCCTGCCTGTACCGTAAAAGAACTCTTTTTTCGATTCGTACATGACTGCTCCCCCTTAATCCATAACCCAAATTTCGGGTTTTTGCGCCTGGTTCTTATGCTCCGCGCCCTTGTAGATGAACAGCCGCTTCATGGCGGAACGGCCGATCGAGTTTTTCGGGAGCATGCCCTTGACGGCGAGCTCAACGCCCTTGCAGGAGTTGTTCTGCATCAGAATGCGGTACTTCGTCTCCTTGAGGCCGCCGGGATAGCCGGTGTGGCGGTAATAGACCTTCTGCTCCAGCTTGTTGCCGGTCAGTACGATCTTATCCGAATTGAGTATGATAACAAAATCGCCGCAGTCGACGTGCGGTGTGTAATCCACCTTGTGCTTGCCCTTGAGCAGCGTAGCGGCTTCAGCAGCAACTCTGCCCATGACCTTGCCGGCGGCGTCGATCACATACCATTTGCGTTCCACTGTCTGTGGATTGGCCATATATGTGCCCATGATATCCTCCTGTAATTTCCGATTTTACACCATCGGATCATAATCAGCCTTGTCATTATACTGAATTGTTCGCAGCTTGTCAAGAGGTTCGGAGCCAATTTTTTAATTTAAATCTGTTTTTTTTGTATTATCTCTCATTTTCGCGCGTTATCTCGCGCGTATGCGTTTGCCAAAAACGTTTTCTGCCGTATGGCAGAGCAGTGGCCCGGCGTCTTTGCGCGCTGTTTGCGCCCGCGATATAAAAACGAAACCGGCCGAAAAAACGGGCGGCGGAAACGCCGCCGCCCGCGCAATTACGTTCAATCGCACCGTTCTCCGGCGCATATGCGTCGGAGAAAAACGGCGGCATGGTCCGGCCAGTCCGCAATATCCTGGAGTTCTGCGGCGTTTCCGATTTCAATGGTGTCCTCCGTCACAAGCGCGAGCCCGTGCGGACCGCGCGGATAGACGTGCAGTTCATAGTCAACTTTGTGCCGCTGCAGCGCACACGCGAACAGGAGCGTGTTCTCCACGGGCACGACGGCGTCCGTGACCGTGGACCAGATAAACGTCGGCGGCGTTTCGGCGGAAACCTGCTTTTCCAGGCTGACAAGCTCCGTCAGCGCGGCGTCGCCGTATTTTTCGCCCAGCAGATTACGCATGGAACCCGCATGCGCGTATTCGCCCGATGTAATCACCGGATAGGCGAGCACCAGCCCGGCCGGCCGCATGTCGTCGGGGCTGAGCCGCGTCAGCTCATGCAGAAACGGCCGGTTCCAGAAAACGCCTATACTGGCGGCAAGATGCCCGCCGGCGCTGTAACCGCTTACAAATATCCTGTCCGGGTCCACATTCCACTGCGCGGCGTGCTGCTTGATCAGCGCGATGGCCATGGCCTCCTGTGCGAGCGCGGTGGGGAAAGTGGCGGGCGCGGTCGAGTAATGGAGCACGGCCGCATGGAAGCCGCGCGCGCCCCATGCGCACGCAATGGGCTCCGCCTCCCGCTGTACAACTTCCAGGTATCCGCCTCCCGGGATGACGAGTACAAGCGGCCAGGGCTCTGGACTTGCCAGATGCGCCTGCGAGCGGATATAGGTCACAAGCTTTGCCGTTTTGCCCATGGCGGTGATTTCAAAGGTCTGGTGTATCATATTTTTCCTCTTTCCTTTGTACAGCTATAAAGATAATAATAATACAGGTTCCTCGCAGTCTGCCACAGCACAGAGAACATGCATAGCAACCCGACCGGCGCAGGACCCGCCGTATTCGCTTCCATTTTATCACATATGGCAGGATATGGCAAGGACGACGCGCCGGCGGGTAGAATAACGACAGGGACGTTCAATTGGGAAAGGCGCGACAGGAAGGCTCATGAACCTGCCGCGCCCTTCGCGTAAAGGAGAAGAATACGCTATTTTCTGCGCATAATAAGGATTGACACGACCGCGCCTGCGGCGGCGGCCGCCAGGGCGATGACGACGGTGAGCCAGACCGGCACGCCCGTCTCGGCCTGCTGTACGGGTGCCTGGGTTTCAACCGCAGCGCTCTGGCTCTGCGAGGCGCTCTGGCTGCTGGAAGAGGAACTGGACGGCGCTGCGATAATCCCCAGTTCGTCGCCGGCGTTGCCCTGCTGGATTTCGTCGGCAGGCATCTCATAGTCGCGGTTTTCCACGATCTCCATGTACAGTCCGTCCTGCCAGCCGGGCTTGCAGAGCGTAGCGCTCAATTCGACGTCGGGATTTTCCTCCGCCGTAATATTACATATTGTATATGTATAAATATCGCTGTCGTCAAATTTAATTTCTTCAATTGCAAAGCGGACGCCGTACCCCGCGTACTTTTCCAGTTCGCCGGCGAAGCTGATTACGTCGTTAATGGTGTTTGCGCCGCCAAAGCTGTTTTCAGGCAGGGTCCAGAGTATTCTGTCGTGCACGTCGTCCACATATTCCCAGGAGCCGGGGAACTGGAGCGGCGTGCCCTCGTCCGCGCCGCCGTCCCATGCGAGGATTCCGTTCGCATCGACGTAGCGGATGGCGATAAAGGGTTCCTGCGTCGTAGAGAAGGCAATGGGCTGGTTAAACTCTATGACAAGCTGCGAATCATTGATTTGGTAGCAGTTGGTCGCCGTCAGTTCGCTGAGGTCCTCTTCAGCGCCGGCGCTGACCGCGAAGGCGGAAATAAGCAACATTATACAGAGCAGCAGCACCATATATTTTTTTCTGTTCATTGTGAACCTCCCATGTGTTGTCGAGCCGCCGGCGGTTTTACAGCCGCCGGCGGCCCGTTTGCATTCGGATCAGGCGGTATGCCTTTTCTTTTTCATGATCGTCGCAGCACCGGCGCCGCCAAGGGCCGCCAGCCCCGCTATTGCGCACAGAACCACCGGAATATCGCCGGTGTCCGGAATGAGGTAGTTTTTGTCAATAACCACTTTCGCATACGTGCCGTCATAACCGATGGCGTGCGGCTTATTCGCATGCAGACCTACGCCGTTTGCGTCTACAATGTTGTCAATCAGGCCGGGCTGGGTGTTTGTATCCGTCCAGATTTCCTCAATGCAGAACATGGTTTTGTACTGCGCATAGCCTGCAAGAGGGCCTGTACGATTGATAATGTCGGCCACATCGGTTACGCCGAAGGCGTTGCTCGTGTTCAGGGTCCATACAATTCTGCTGTGGTCGCCTTTGGCATAGCCCCAGCTGCCCGCGAACTGAACCGGCGTGCTTGTGCCCGGGTCGCCCGTCCAGATCAGCTCGTTGTTGTCATCTACAATCCGCAGCGCCATATATGGTTCGATCTCGGTCACAGTAACGGGCTTGGTAAATTCGAGTATCAGCACGGTATCGCTGGCCGCGACGGCTCTTTTTAAAGAGAACTCCGGATAGAGGATCTCGTCGCCCCCGGCCGTTACCGGCGCATAGATGCCGTCGTTGCCGACCGGATGCGGCATATTTGCATACAGATACACATTGTTCGTCGTTTTGATGTTGTCGATCCTGCCGCGCTGCGCGTTGACGCCGTCGGTCCAGATCTCTTCAATGCAGAACATGGTCTTATACTGTGCGTATATAGCCGCGTCGCCGGTACGGTTGATTATGTCGTTAATCGTAGCCTCGCCAAAGGGGTTGACGCCGCCAAGAGCGACGACGATGGAGGTATGCGAGTCGTCCGTGTATTCCCACACATATTCGCTGCCCCATTGTAACGGCTGACTGCCTTCTGCGTCCGGGTCGCCCGTCCACTGCAGTATGTTGTTGTCATCCACGATTCTCAGTCCCATATAGGGCGTTCCAATAATTTCGACCGGGCCGGAAAAGACCACCTTAAGCTGGTTGACGCCGACGGCCGTCACATTGGTGATTGTGAAATCCGGCTCGTTCTGCGTAATTGCGATATAGACGCTGTCCGCGCCCGGGAAGGTCCAGGGTACGGTGGCGCGCACGCCGCGGCCGGAAGCGTTTGCGATTCCTTCCACTTCGCCCCATCTGCTGTTTCCGAGGTTTTCCTGCAGGCAGAACTCAACGGTGTAGCCGCTATCAGCATACTTGGCCTGGTCGCCGGTGAAGTTCAGAATGTCGTCAAGGTTGTGCGCCGCGTCGTTGAGTGTGAAAAACAGCTTGTTGGAAGCGCTCCCCTGCGACAGGGTCCCTGCGAACTGCAGGTAGTTTTCCGGTCCGTCCACCGCAAGCTCATGTTCGGCTGTCATATAGCGCACGGCGCTGAAGGGAGCCGCGCCGTTCGCGTTTGTCACGGCCTCGTTGAAGGTCAGCTCCATCGTCGTTTTGTTGATCACCGCGGCGGCGGTCAGCTGCAGCGGCGACTGTTCAAAGGAAGTGATGGGGAAATACATGTCGTCAAATTCAGTGCTGTACGCCTCGTTTATGGAAAGCTTGACGCCGCTTTCCGAGCTGATGCCCTGAAAATAGCCGTCGACCGGCGTGGCGTCGCTGACGCCCTCTTCCAGGCACAGGCGCGCTTCAAGGGCGCTGTAGGGCGCAAAGACACCCGTTCTGCCGATCATGTCCGAAACGGTGCCGGAAAGCGGTACGGCGTCTGCTGCCGTCCAAATGTACTGCGTCTTATCCGCACCGGCGGAAAGACTGCCGCTGACCTGCAGGTATTCGCTCTGTGACGCATCCATCTGCACGCCAAGGGCGTTCGGGTCCACCAGCCGTATCGCAATATAAGGCGCCTGGTCGTTAAAATTCACCGGCGCCGAAAAGGTGAGCAGCAGCTGGTTTCCGCCCATGCTCTGGACGCTGACCAGCGTAACTGCCGGGTCCTCCGCCCCTGCCGTGACGGCAAACAGGGACGCCGCCATGCACACGGCAAGAAGCAGTGCGAGTAATCTTTTTTTCATCTTTGGGTATCTCCTTCCATAATAAAAATAAAATGTCTGCAATCATTAGTGAACGCG
>USJY01000129.1 GCA_900555065.1 uncultured Eubacteriales bacterium | reverse complement strand
AAGGCAGATATGATTATTTCACCACAACCCTTTCCATCAGTCCGCTGAAAAATGCACAGAAGCTGAATGAGATTGGTGAGCGGCTTGCCGGGGAATATGGAGTGGCTTATCTGGTTTCGGATTTTAAAAAGAGAAATGGATATAAGCGTTCAACCGAGCTGTCAAAGATTTACGGACTTTACCGCCAGGACTATTGTGGCTGTATTTATTCCAAAAATCAGAGAGAACGGGAAAAGAAACTTCGGGAGGAAGAGGAAAGTTCTGTGAAAAGTTAAGAGGGGAACTTTACAGAATCCGACATTCTATGGTACACTAAAGCACAGAATTACGTTGAAGAAAAGAGGGAAAGCTATGGCACAGTTATGGGGAGGACGTTTTACGAAAGAAACCGACAAACTGGTTTATAATTTCAATGCGTCCATTTCATTTGATAAACGATTTTATGACTGCGCCGCGCCGATAATATCGGCGAGCCGGGCGACGCCCAGCTCCTCCATCAGCGCGGGGAGGTCTTCGATGATCCGCTTACAGGCGTACGGATCGACAAGATTGGCGCTGCCAACCTGCACTGCGGCGGCGCCCGCCATCATCATTTCCACAACGTCCTGCGCACTTGAAACGCCGCCCATCCCGATAACGGGTATGGAGACGGCGCCCGCTACATCGTACACCATGCGCAGGGCGACCGGAAATACAGCGGGGCCGGACAGGCCGCCGGTTCGGTTGGCAAGCAGGGGCCGTCTGGCGCGCGTGTCGATCCGCATCCCGAGCAGTGTGTTGATCAGGCTCAGGCCGTCCGCCCCGGCCTGCTCACAGGCTCTGGCAATAGACACAATATCAGTGACGTTGGGGCTGAGCTTAATATAGACCGGTTTTGTTGTAACCGCCTTGACCGCCGCCGTCACTTCCGCTGCGCTTTCCGGCGTTGTGCCAAAGCTGAGACCGCCGCCGTGTACGTTCGGGCAGCTCACGTTCACTTCGAGAATGCCTACGTTGTCGGCTTTGTCGACCATGGAGCAGCAGGCGGTGTACTCTTCAATGGAAAAGCCGCTGATATTGGCAATGACCGGCTTTTTGTAATACTCTTTCAACTCAATAAGCTCATGCTGCACGACGTGCTCAATACCCGGGTTTTGCAAACCTACCGCGTTGAGAAGGCCGCCCGGACACTCTGCGATTCTCGGCAGAGGGTTGCCATAGCGCGGGTGCAGGGTCGTGCCCTTAAAAGAAAAGGATCCCAGAATGTTGATATCGTACAGCTCGGCAAACTCACGGCCGTAGCCGAAAGTGCCGCTGGCCGGGATAACGGGATTGTCAAGCGTCCAGCCGCTGAGCGTTACGCGCATATCTACCATACGATCTCCCCTCTCTCCAGCACCGGGCCGTCCTTGCAAATGCGCTTATACCCGTATTTTGTTTCGCAGCTGCAGCCCATACATGCGCCAAATCCACAGGCCATACGCGCCTCGAAACTGAACTGGCCGTCCAGGCTGCGGTGGTAGACGGCTTTCAGCATTGGCTCCGGCCCGCAGGCACAGACATAGGGCGCAGCCGGTTCCGGCATAAGCGCCGTTACAAACCCCTTTGTACCGAGACTGCCGTCTTCCGTCGCAATGTGTACGGAAACGCCGAGCGCGCGGAACTGCGGCTCGTAAAATGCCTCCGCCGCACTTTTAAAGCCAAGGACGACCGCCGGACGCTTCCCCGCATGGATCAGGCGTTTGGCAAGGCCGTAAAGCGGAGGCACGCCGATCCCGCCGCCGACAAGCGTCGGCCGGTCGGGGATGTTTTGCACGGTAAACCCGTTGCCCAGGCCGGCGAGTACGTCGAGCCGGGCGCCGGGCTGGAGCCTGGACAGGGCGGCGGTGCCGCCGCCTACGACGCGGTAGAGGATTGTAACGCCGGAACTGTCCCAATCACAGACGGAAATGGGCCTGCGCAGATAGAAACCGTCCAGTCGTATATTCAAAAATTGACCCGGCGCGGTGAAAACTGAAGTTTCACCGCGCAAGGTCATGGAATATATCCCCTGTGCGATCTGTTTATTTTCCTGAATTTGATATGTTCCCTGCTGCAAAGCGGTTCTCCCTTTTCTTATTCGGAGTCGATGGTGGAGATACACAGCGTAATCTCCTCCAGAACGTCGAGCAGAACGCCAACCGTATCGAGCGCGGTGAATACCGTCACGTTGTTTTCGGCTGCGCAGCGGCGTATCTTATAGCCGTTGCTCGTTTCGTCCAGCGTGTCGAGAGCACGGGTGTTGATGACGTAGTTGACATGGCCGCGGCGCAGAGAGTCTTCAATATCGCTCTCCCGGGTGCGGGTCCGGATTCCATGCGAACGCAGATACTCCGCCGTGCCGCGCGTGCCCTCAATATTAAAGCCGAGATTGTAAAAACGCCGGATCAGCGGGAGGGCCTCCTCCTTGTCCTTGTCCGCAATGGTGACAAATACAGTGCCGTAGTTTGCTACGTTCATCCCGGAGGACTGAAGCGCCTTATACAGGGCGCGGGTGAGCTTGTCATCATAGCCGATGGCTTCGCCAGTCGATTTCATCTCCGGCGAGAGATATACATCCATGCCGTTGAGCTTGGAAAAGGAGAACACGGGGGCTTTGACATACCACTTCTTACGCTCCTTGTGATATACCTCGCGTATCCCCTGCTCCTTCAGGCTTACGCCGAGCATGACGAGCGTGCCGATGTCGGCCATGGAACAGCCGGATGACTTGGAGATGAACGGCACGGTACGAGACGACCGGGGATTGACCTCTATCACGTATACGTTCTCATCCGCGTCCACGATGAACTGGATATTGTACAGGCCGACGATTCCGATACCAAGGCCGAGTTTGACCGTGTAATCCAGAATGGTCTGCTTGACCTTGTCGCTGACGCTGAAGGTCGGATATACGCTGATGCTGTCGCCGGAATGGATACCCGTCTTTTCCACGTGTTCCATGATTCCGGGTACAAACACGTCCGTCCCGTCGCAGACCGCGTCCACTTCCAGTTCCTTGCCGCCGATATACTTATCGACCAGCACGGGCTGTTCGGTATTGATCTCCACCGCAGTTTGCAGGTATGTGCGCAGCGCCGACTCCTCCGCGACAATCTGCATTGCCCTGCCGCCCAAGACATAGCTGGGGCGGACAAGCACGGGATAGCCGATCTCTTCCGCGGCGCGCACGCCGTCCTCGATGTTGGTAACGGCGTGGCCCTTAGGCTGCGGGATGCCGAGCGTGTGCATAATGTGTTCAAAGTCCTCACGGTTTTCTGCGCGCTGGATGGCGGCCACATCGGTGCCGATAATGGGAACGCCGAGCATTTTCAGGGGTTCGGCAAGATTGATGGCGGTCTGCCCGCCCAACGTCACGATTACGCCGAAGGGATTTTCCAGCGTCACGATATTCATGACGTCCTCCACGGTCAGCGGCTCGAAATATAGCTTGTCGCTCGTGGTATAGTCGGTGGAAACCGTTTCCGGATTGTTGTTGATTACGATGGCTTCATAGCCCGATTTCTGGATAGTCCAGACCGCATGTACGGTGGAATAGTCAAACTCCACGCCCTGGCCGATCCGGATGGGGCCGGAGCCGAGCACGATGATCTTTTTGCGTTCGCTGACAATGGACTCGTTCTCGTTCTCATATGTAGAATAGAAATACGGGACATAGCTGGCGAATTCGCTTGCGCAGGTGTCGATCATCTTATACACGGGCATGACGCCGTGGTCCTTTCTGAAGCGGAACAGGTCGAACTCGGTACTGTTCCAGACCATGGCGATGTATTTGTCCGAAAAGCCCATGCGTTTGGCCTGCTTGAGTACGTCTATATCAAACGGCGAGCTGCGCAGTGTTTCTTCATAGGCAACGATATTGTAAATTTTATCGAGGAAGAACATATCGATCTTTGTGGCGCTGTTGATCATACCGATATCCACGCCCAGCCGAATCATCTGCGCAATGGCGAGCAGGCGGTCGTCCCTGCCCTCGCGGATATAGTCCATCAGTTCCGGAACCGTCCAATCGTCAAACTTCGGCGAATAGAGATGGCAGATACCCGTCTCAAGCGAGCGGACGGCCTTGAGCAGGCTCTCTTCCAGCGTGCGGCCGATACTCATCACTTCGCCCGTCGCTTTCATTTGTGTGCTGAGCTTATTGGATGCGGTTGCGAATTTGTCAAACGGGAAGCGCGCGATTTTGGTGACGACGTAATCGAGCGACGGTTCAAAGGACGCCGGAGTGTTCGAAATCATGATTTCGTCCAGATGCATGCCGACCGCGATTTTGGCAGACACGCGCGCGATTGGATAGCCGCTGGCCTTGCTCGCCAGAGCGGAGGAACGCGACACGCGGGGATTGACTTCAATGACATAATACTGGAAGGACAACGGGTCAAGCGCGAACTGGACGTTGCAGCCGCCTTCGATCTCCAGCTCGCGGATGATGCGCAGCGCGCTGTCGCGGAGAAGCTGGTATTCGGTGTTCGTCAGCGTCTGGCTCGGCGCGACGACGACAGAGTCGCCGGTATGGATGCCGACAGGGTCTATGTTCTCCATATTACAGATGGTGATGGCCGTGTCGTTCGCATCGCGCATGACCTCATATTCGATTTCCTTATAGCCCTTTATGCTTTTTTCCACCAGCACCTGATGTACAGGCGAGAGTTTGAGTGCGCGTTTTGCGAACTCGCGCAGCTGCTGTTCGTCGTCCGCAAAGCCGCCGCCGGTGCCGCCCAGGGTAAAGGCGGGACGAAGCACGACGGGATAGCCGATCTCCTCCGCCGCGGCGACCGCTTCTTCTATGGTATGCGTAATAAGCGAGGGCAGAACGGGCTCGCCGATCTTTTCACACAGCTGCTTGAACTTCTCACGGTCCTCGGAACGCTCTATATTCTCAAAGCTCGTGCCCAGAATCTCCGTCTGGCACTCGTCTAGAACGCCTTTTTTGGCAAGCTGCATGGCGAGGTTCAGACCCGTCTGGCCGCCAAGGCCGGGCACGATGGCGTCAGGGCGTTCATAGCGCAGTATTTTTGCGACATATTCCAGGGTTAGCGGCTCCATATACACCTTGTCGGCAATGTCCACATCGGTCATGATCGTCGCGGGGTTGGAGTTGACGAGCACGACGTTCACGCCCGCGT
>USJY01000128.1 GCA_900555065.1 uncultured Eubacteriales bacterium | reverse complement strand
ATGCCGTCGCGGTCACGCTTGTGACGGTGCTGCTGCTCTGCCTGATCGTGCCGCGGTTCGTGAAGGGAAACAAAACGGGCGTTTTGATCCAGGCTATCTTCCGCAGCAACTTCCTGCTGTTCGCAACGCATATTATGGAAAGCATGTACGGAGACGAATCGCTCGGTGAAACGCTCGTACTCGTAGCGGTTATGGCGTTTGTGTACAATTTCTGCGCCGTGATCGTACTGGCCGTATATTCCGGTGACGAGCATACGCTTGACAAGAAAAAGGCCTTGCTCGATATCGCCAAGAACCCGCTGATTCTCGGTTCGCTGCTCGGCGTTGTGTTTGCGCTCATCGGCGCGGACCTGGGGACGATCGTAGACGGCGTGTTGGACGACATCTCCAGCCTGTCCACCCCCATCGCGCTGATCGTACTGGGCGGGCAGTTCAAATTTGCAAACGCGAAAAAGAACCGGAAATACATCGCCGCCGCTGCGTTCGGCAAGCTGGTTGCCGCGCCTGTGATCATCATCGGCGTGGCGATCCTGCTCGGGTTCCGGGGCTCTGATCTTGGGCTGATGCTCGCCATGGCGGCTTCGCCCACAGCCGTGAACAGCTATATCATGGCGCAGCAGGCGGGCGGCGACGGCAAACTCGCGGGCGAGGCCGTCGTATTTACCTCGGCTCTGTCGGTCGTTACAATTTTCCTGTTTGTATTCGCGTTGCGCTCCGCGGGGCTTCTGTAAACGCATCCGTCCAGGTTTCTCATAAAAAGAAAGCCCGCCGGGGAACCGGCGGGCTTTGCAATATACATTTTTTACAGCGTATGGATTATTTCTTCGGACCGATCAGTTCCGGCCAGTTGGGCTGAGAGCCCATCGGAATGGTCACGCCGCCCTCGGCAAAGAGGGTCTGGCCGACGATGAAGCTGGCGTCTTCAGAGGCGAGGAATACGATGCACTTGCCGATTTCCTCCGGCTTCTGCCAGCGGCCAAGCGGCATATACTTGGCAGCTTCCGCCATGCCCTTCTTGAGGTCTTCCTGCGTCTTGGGATCCGCATAAATATCGGAGGTGGACATATCCACATAGCCAGGCGCGAACGCGTTGACGTTGATGCCGTAGGGAGCCAGCTCAAGCGCTACCGAACGGGTCATGCGCACAACGGCGGCGCGAGTGGTCGCATAGGTGGAGTGGCCGACAAAAGTACCGATAGCGTGCACGGAAGAAAGGTTTATGATCGCGCCCTTCTTGCCGGCGGCGATCATGATCTTGGCGGCAGCCTGCATCATGAAATACGTGCCGCGGATATTGACCTCGGACAGCAGGTTGAACTGTTCCTGCGTCACATCGAGGAAGTTCCAGGTTTTGGTAATGCCGACGTTGTTGACCATGGCGTCCAGCGGGCCGAACTCATCGCAGAAGTCGTTGAGCGTCTTTACCGACGCGTCGACATCGCGGGTGTTCATGTAATAGTACTTGGCTTTGGCGCCATAGGATTCAATTTCCTTCTGCGTTCTCTTCGCGCCGTCCTCGTTGGAGGTGTAGGTGAACCCTACGTCATAGCCGGCCTTTGCGAACTCGATCGCAATCGCCTTGCCGGTAACGTTGCTTGCGCCTGTTACAAATGCGACTTTTCTTGCCATATTCTTCTATCTCCTTTAAATTTGTATGTACTGTATCCCCGTTCAGGGTATTACATGCGTTTTCATCAGGCCGCCGCGGCCTTATATCCTTATATACCGAAACGGCGCTGTTTTGGACAGGCCAAAACCGGTTTATTTTACGCAGGCGGCGACTTTTTCCATAAACGCGTCGAAGTCCGCCTTGCTGTCCATCACAGTAATTTCCACACCGGCCTGCACTTTCTCAAACGGCGCGAGATAGCGCAGGTCGCCTTCGTCCAGCTCGGCCTGCCGGCCGCCGGCGAGGCAGTTTGCGGGCATAATACCGAGAGAATAGTCGGTCGAACCCATCGAGCGCCACTCAATGATTTTGGGGAGCACGTCATGGCGGAACTTGATTCCAAGACCGAGCTCGTTTTCCGCATTGTACGCACAGGCATGCACATAGCCTTCCGCATCCTTGTACAGATCGTGCGCGAACACGTTTTCAGGCTGGCCGTCGACCGGCTCTGTAATGTTCATCCACTCCCCGATCAGCGGCTCGGAGTCCGCGTTGCGCGCCTGTACCTTCTTGCTCGGGATATACACCTTCGCGCCTTTGCCCAGGATCGGGAACCCGACGTTGACATGGTACATATACATAAACGGCGCGGTGTAAAAGCTCTCGTTTTCAATTTCGTCCCGCACTACAATGGTCTTGCTGCCAAGGCTGGTTGAAATGCTCCGGCGCAGGACACAGTCCTCATAAAACAGGCCGTTGTCCCGCATTTCGCCGTAGACGCCGACGACATACTCGTCGCCTTCCCAGCGCTCGTAAGCGGACACGTTGTCCGCCGGGATGAAACGCAGCCTGCCGTGGAAGATGCTGTCGCCTTCGGCCTCGTTTGCGTAGTGGTTGCCGACATTGGAAAAGCCGCAGGTATAGAGCATTCCGCCCGAAATGGCGCGCAGAAAATTCCTGCCGTCGTTGTCTGCGAGCGCCGCGTTGACCGGGCCCACCTTGGACAGGAAATTATAGGGTATGCCTTTGTATTTGAGGTTTACCATATCCAGGCAGCGGCTTTCCATGACGGTGAACTCAAGCTGGCCGGAGGTGATGTCAAACACCTTGATTCCGCCCGGCTTGCCTGCGTTTATCGTGGATGAGCGCACCTGCGCGATGTTTTTCATATTGTTTACGCGACGCAACAGATCCTGCTTTCCGTACTCTTTCCCGTTGAATGTTGCCATTTACGCACACTCCTTAATAATTCGTCGATACTATTGAATCCGCATTTTGGTTGTGGCCGCTTTGTTCAAATTATAGCAAATTCATTTTTGAAATGCAACCGTCCGGCACGCGTGCTCCGGACGGTTTTCAGGGATGGATCCCCCTTCTCCTGCACACGGGCGGTTTTGTTTGGGCAAATGCAACAAAAAGGGCGGCGGACACCCTATGCAAAACAAATAAAACTCCGAGAACGCGCACGGGACGTCCGCCGCCGGCGGCAAGGGCAGACAGATTTCACTTCATAAAAATTTCAAAAAGTTTTAGAAAAACCAGCTAGCTTTTTGAGAGCGGTCTCAGCCGCTGCAGCGCGCCCATGGACTGGAACGAGCGGAGCAGGGCGTACTCGACAAGTACGTACACGGCGTTCATAATAAGCATGGAGACGAGCCGCGGCCAGAACAGGACGAAAAACGGCGTCGACAACAAAATTTCCAGCAAAAAGGTCGTGATAATGCAGGAGCTGAACCCCGCCGCATACACGGCGCAGGCAACCGCACCGAAGCGGCGGCCGAACCGGCCGGTCACCATACCGGGGATAGCCGCAGTCAGCGCCGCAGCGAGCGTGATGGGAAGAAAAAACGCGCCCCCAAACGGGTTGACAAAATATCCGAGCAGGTCGGCGAGCCCTCCGACCGCGGCGCCCCATCCGGGTCCAAGCGCCATGCTTGCAAAATAGATTGGGATCAGGCCCAGGCCCAGCCGCACCGTCAGCGGCGTCTGCCCAAACAGGGCGAGCACCATCTCCTGCGGCAGCATACGCGTCATGGCTATGGACAAAGCGATCATGACGGCGGACAGAATGAGCTTTACCAGACGTTCTCTTGTTTTGGACATAAAAAAACCTCCTTTTTACGAAAATCTACAAACCATCCCCGCAAAAAGAGGTTTTACTCTTCATGAGGAGGCACATGCAAATATGCATGTGCCCAACTGTTTCTGCATTGGACGATACGCCCAATCACCATACAGCGGACGCAACGGATCACCGCAGCCTTTCGGCTTTCGTCTACGGGCAACTTCCCATCCCGCAGCACTTAACGCTCACCGTTTACTCTGTATATTTTCGCATATAGTATAACACTTCGACTCCATTCGCGCAAGCCCTTTTACAGGTGCGGAGGGTCTGTTTTTTTCAAGCCGGCGTCCCCCGCTGAAAACAAGCGGAAGAGCGGAAAAGCGCGATGAGCAGAAGTGCGGCCGCAAAGGTTGTCCTTGATTTTAGAGGGCGGATCGTTTATAATAATTTTGAATACAAACAGAGGAGGACGTTATATGACCGCACAGGAAAAATTCCACTTGCATGCCATTGCCACAAAAGCGCGTATGCTTGCAATAGAAGGCGTTTATTCCGCGCAGGCGGGACATCCCGGCGGATCCCTGTCCGCTGCGGATATTATCACCTACCTGTATCAGAAACAGATGTGCGTCGATCCGAAAAACCCGCACTACCCCGACCGGGACAGGTTCGTGCTGTCCAAAGGCCACGCAGCGCCCATCCTGTATGCCACGCTGGCGATCAAGGGATTCTTTCCCGAATCCGAAATGAAAACCCTGCGCCAGCCCGGATCTATCCTGCAGGGCCACCCCGACATGAAGCTCACCCCCGGCGTAGACATGACGACCGGCTCGCTCGGTCAGGGCGTCGCGGCCGCCAACGGGATGGCGATAGCAGGCAAGCTCAGCGGCAAGAGCTACCGCGTATACGCCATGGTCGGCGACGGCGAGATCCAGGAGGGCGAGGTCTGGGAGGCGTTCATGTTCGCCAACCACTATAAGCTGAACAATTTGTGCGTAATTGTCGACAATAATAACCTGCAGATCGACGGGCCGGTCGACAAGGTCATGTCCCCCTACCCCATCAATGAAAAGCTCAAGGCGTTCGGTTTCAACCTTATTGAAATTGACGGCCACGACTTTGACCAGATTGAAAATGCCTTCCGCGCCGCAGAGGCCTATACCGACGGCCCGACCGCCATCCTGGCCAGGACGACGAAGGGCAAATGCGTATCCTATATGGAAAACCAGGTCAAATGGCACGGCAGCGCGCCCAAGGATCAGGATTATAAGACGGCGGTTGAAGAACTCACCGCGCAGCTAAAAGATTGGGAGGGCAAGTGCAATGGCTGAGATAGCAACAAGAAAAGCCTATGGAACAACCCTTGTGAAGCTGGCAGACGAGGGCATGGACGTCGTCGCGCTGGACGCCGACCTTGCGGAAGCCACCTATTCCAACACATTCCGCGCCAAGTATCCGGAACGGTTCATCGACTGCGGAATTGCAGAATCGTCCATGGTAAATACAGCCGCCGGCATC
>USJY01000127.1 GCA_900555065.1 uncultured Eubacteriales bacterium | reverse complement strand
CGAGGCCAGGGAGGATCGGGTGGAGGGCTGTACGGCCCGCTGTATGCCAAAAAGGAAATCATCCGCCGTCACCGGTTCCCCGTTGCTCCACTGGGATTCCCGGAGGGTAAACGTATATGTCATCCGATCCTCCGACACGGTCCACTGTGCGACGGCAGGAACGGCCTTTCCGTTTTCATCCAGGCGGGTGAGCCCCTCAAACAGGGCGGCGGCCACCGTCATGGAAGAACGGTCTGTGGACACCTGAGGGTCCAACTGCCGCGGTTCTGCGTCCAAGGGAAAATAAAAGGACCGTCCCGCCAGGGTCTTGTCCTGGCAGGAGGGAAGACAAAGCACCAGCAGGAGCGCGGCGGTCAGCACCGCCACCGCCCGTAAAAACCGTTGCATTCGGATCGCGCCTTTCATTAGGATGAGGGGGTAAATGCCCGCTGATAATCTATGCGGGTTATAGCCCGGTTATCCCTGTGGGAACGACATCCTAACCGACGGGACCGTTGCCAAGGATTCGATAAGGAGGAATGTCGGCGGATGTCGAAACAGGCCATAACCCCATTATAGCAAGGCTCCTTTGCCTTGTCCAATGACAGATTCTTAAACATTACGAAAGAATCGGACTTGTCCCGAGGAAGCTCATTTGGTAGGATAGGGAAGAAAGGGGGACGGCTATGCGTCCTTTGGGGATTTATTTGTGGTTCGGTTACGATCTGGCGCCTCAAAAATCTTTGGAGCTGATCCGCGCGGCTGGGTTCGACAGCGTGTCCCTGTGGTGGGGGGAATACTCCGGCGCTCCCGCTCCCGGTGTGCAGGCCCGATGGGCCGGAGAGAACGGACTATCCCTCGACAGCGCTCATTTCCCTGACAAAGGAGCGGATACCCTTTGGAAGCCGGGCAGCGCCGGCGACCGGCTGGCTCAAACCGTCAGGCAGGCGCTGTTCCAGTGCGGAGAAGCAGGGGTGCCGGTACTGGTGATGCACCTGACCGAGGGGTTCCGCCAACCGCCCTTCACTCAGTGGGGGATGGAGCGGCTCCGGAGACTGGCGGATGCCGCCGCAGAAGCAAAGGTACGACTGGCGCTGGAGAACCTGCCGTGCCCGTACCATCTGGCGGAAGCGTTGGAGGCCTTGCCGGGGCCGGAGGTCGGTCCGTGCTGGGATACCGGGCACGCCTATTTCGGAAGAAAAATGGTCGAGAGGGGGGAAAGGAAACCGTTTCCCGCATTTCCTGGCTGCTTTGCTTCAAGGATCGCCGCAGTTCACCTGCACGACAACGACGGGACCTGGGACCAGCACCGCCTGCCCTTTGAGGGCGGCATCGACTGGGATGCCGCCATGAGGGAGTTGGCATGTTCGGGATACGAGGGAGGCCTTCATCTGGAGGTACAGGGGGCTTTTGGAGGCTTCAGAGAGGATGGGGAAGCCGCCGCCCGCGTTTTCTTGAAGCGGGCCCATACCGTTGCCCGCCGGCTGCGGGGCCGCCTGGAGCAGTACCGGCAGGAGGAAGGAAACTCCGTCAAGGAATGAGCATATCCTGTGCGGAAGCCGGGTGGAGCACACACAAAATCTGCGGAAAACGGTGCAAAATCCCTTGACAAGCCTGACGGGACATGGTATAGTATGCCTTGCCTTTTGGTACAGGTACAATAAGGGGGAATTCCCGAGCGGCCAAAGGGGGCAGACTGTAAATCTGTTGTCACTGACTTCGGTGGTTCGAATCCACCCGCTCCCACCATCACTGCACAGCCAAACAGGCTGCAGAGCCGAAAAAGCGCCGGAATCCGGTGCTTTTTTGTTGTTTTCTTTCTTCACCTCTTGATTATCAAGGGCGCTTTCGGGACAGGGGCACATTGCATTCTTGGACAACAACGAATCGTTTAGAATACAACAACGAATTGGTAATTGAATTGCTCACACAGATCTGCTACCATATAGACACACCGGTGCATCATCAAATTCGGAGGTATTATATGAATATTCAAATAGGGGCACGGGTCAAGGCGCTGCGGAAACGTGACGAAGTGACGCAGGAAAAGCTTGCCGAAGCGCTCGGCGTAACAAGCCAGGCAATATCCAAATGGGAAAGCGGGGCGGGCTATCCCGATATAGAATATCTGACGCCCATCGCAAATTTCTTCAACGTGACGATCGATCAGCTTTTTGACCATGACGTATCGGAAAAGCAAAGGAAAATAGACGAATACTGTGAAAAGAACGACGAAATGTTTCGGAACTGGGAGCCTTTCGAAAAACGCGTTGCAATCATGCGGCGGGCGCTGGCAGAATTCCCTTCAAACGAAAAGCTGCTCGTCAGGCTCGCGACGGCGTTGTATTGGCAGTGGGGGTCCGTAAACAGGGCACGGTCGAATGCGGGATGGGAAGAACCTGCAAAAATTTATGAAGCGCTTCTATCCGCATCGGTTGACGATTCGATCCGCGCGGAATGCCGGGAATACCTGGCCCGTATCTATGCCGGGATCCGGGAAAAGGAGAAGGCGGAAAAAACAGCGTCGGCCTGTCCCGATTGTAAATCAAGAATTTTATACGACGCGTTCAGCTGCATTTATGAAGACGACGCACGCGTTTACAGTCAACAGCTGCTGCGGCAGGCGCTTTCCTGCCTGAGAAGGCATTTGCCGCTTCAGACCGACGACGCAGGGTTGAAAATACAGGCGATAGAACGTCTGATCGACCTTTACGGCTTTATTTTCGGCAACGGTGAACTTGGAGCTTATAATTACGAGCTTGAACCGCTTTACATGGATTACGCGGAGCTTTTCATGCAGCAAGGCCGCATCGACGAAGCGTTCACCGCGCTGGAGCGTGCTTACGAATACGCAAAGGCGTTCGATAACTATCTCTACCGGCTGCGCCGCGACGGAGCGGTAAAATACGCCGCGCCGTTTTTCGACGTCTCGAAAGACGTTTCGTCCGAGGTCTACGCAAAACAGCAGGTGCCGGAATTTCTTTACGCCACGTTGAAAAATGAAAGCGGCGTCTTTTATAAAAAGCTGCACGACGATCCACGCTACGCGGCGTTGGTAAAACGTATCGAAAAAGAGCTTGCCGGAAGCTGAAGCAGTCTTTGCTGCAAATAGATCGGATCGCATCCTTTTTAAGCGCACGCGCCATAAAAATCCTGTCGCTTTTGCAGCAGGATTTTTTCTTCTTATTTTCATCATCACGCAGAAAATCAATACAGTATGAAGATGCCGACGACTGTCGGCTTCATAGGATGCCCGGATGTAGGCTGTTACAGAGCGAACTGCTTTACGGTTGAACGCATGGTGCCAACGGAGTTCCGTATTTCGCCATGTGTTGGAACGCCTGTGGAACCCTTCGCTTTCTCACCCAAAGCTCCCGCAACTTTTTGCATGGTATTCTTGATAAGCGGATGGTGACCGCTATACTATTCCTGTGAACCGGGGACGGCACCCATCCGAAAAAACGGCAGGGCACGCTTCGTATCTGAACATAGAATATGCCTTGCGTCTCCTCCGAATCAAGTATTAGAGGATATTTAAATATATGAAGCAACTGAATACCGGCGTTTTTATGCTCTCACCATATGGTTGAATTTTTATCAATTAATGCGTTGTTGAATAACCACAAAAAACAGGATACAACATCCATGGAAAGAGGCGCCGCTTTCAATCATTATAAGGGAGAACTATTTATGAAGCTTACTATTGGTAATACGATCAAGAATTTGAGGAAAGAAAGGGATATCACACAGGATGAGCTGGCGGATATCCTCGGCGTCTCTTATCAATCGGTATCGCGCTGGGAAACCGGGGCGTGTTATCCGGACATGGAATTGCTCCCCGTCATTTCGGACTTTTTCGGCGTGACCGTAGATCGGCTGCTCGGCGTCAACGAAAACCTATATTCGTCTTGAGGCGACGGCCAGGCTTGCCTTCAACCACTGTGAAATGGGGAGGAAGGAAACAGGCAGAGCCGTATATGATTCCCTGCCGTCTGCTGAATTTTGTAAGGAACATCAAATGTGGTGGAGTCTGGCCGACGACGAACATCTCCCCTTTTTGAGAAACAAAATAAAGCGAGATTACGAAGCATTAAGAAGTTCCATATGGTTATTGGCAAATTCCGGCTGTATATCGGACGATCAGTCCGTTTTTGCTCTACAAAAGATATTTGCGCTTGAAAAACTCGTATATGACGACGCCGTCACACCGGATGGGTGGGGCGCCGCCAAGCTGCAAGTGGATATCGCAAAGCTCTATGCAAGACGCGGCGACGATTCAAAGGTAATCGAGCACTTAAACAACGCGGCGGCAGCGGCTGAATCGTTCGATAACCGACCCGACGAACAATCTTTTTCCAGCGTATTACTTGGTGATGTCGATGTAAAAAGAATTGATTTTGAAACAGCCGACGCCAGAACGCTTTGCGAAATCATGCGTGATAAATGGCTGTCGTCTCCGGAGTTTGACAGGCTTCGCGGTTCTGATGCATTTAAAGGAATCATCAACGTTCTGTGCTGATCCACAAAAGTTCAAATCCTTCGTTTCTAATCGATACAAATATCTTAAAACAGGTCCCGCGATCCGATTCGTGTTTCAAAGTCTGTGCCATGTAACGCACCCGTTTCAACAAAGTCTGCGGCGCGGGAAATGCGTACCGCAGACTTTGGTTTTTTGAGAACCATTTGCCCGGCCGCGAAAACGAACGCGCGTTATGCCAAACAGCGTACGCTTCGCCCGCTTTTTGAAAGCCGGGGCCGAAGCTTTTTTTAAATCGCCGGACGTATCTTTTTTTGCCGTAGGCGGCAAACTAGTAACAACTGTCAGGCGGGCATCACGATCGGCGCCAAAACGGCGCCGGCCTCCAACTGAGCAAAAATCCATAGACCAGGCTTTGGGATCGATCTATCATGATGCGCGTTGGAAATCGAAACAGAAAGGCAAGGAAATTATGAAAGCGATTGTATACGAGGGAATCAAGGACGTCCGGGTGGAGCAGGTCGCCGACCCCAAGCTTCAAAACGACGACGACATCATCGTTAAGGTCACTTCGACCGCGATATGCGGCTCCGACCTGCACCTGATCCACGGCAGGATTCCGGCGCTGAAGCCGGGCTTTATCCTGGGGCACGAGACCATGGGCATCGTGGAAGAGGCCGGCAAGGGCGTGACCGGCGTCAAAAAAGGGGATCGGGTCATCGTCCCCTTCCCCGTCGCCTGCGGGCACTGCTGCTTCTGCGAG
>USJY01000126.1 GCA_900555065.1 uncultured Eubacteriales bacterium | reverse complement strand
AGAGCTTGACGACGTCGCTCACTGCCACCACCACCATCAATCCGATGAGGCAGCAGAACCCCGCCATATTGATATAGCCCAGATATTTTTGATTGATGCGCCGCCGGGTGAGCCGGTGCCACACGCCGTCCACCACCAGGAACAAAATCTGTCCGCCGTCCAGGGCCGGGATGGGCAGCAGGTTCATCACCGCCAAATTGATGGCGATGAAGGCCACAAAATTCAGGATATTCCGGACGGCCTCGCCCGCGCTCTCCGATTGGGCGCCCATCTCCCCCATGGCGTTGACAATCCCGATGGGGCCCGACATATCCCGCACCCCCACCGCGCCGGTGATCAGATCGCCCAGGCTCATCCACACCATACGCACATAGCTCACCGACTGATACCAGGCGTTCTTCAGCTTGAGGCCCAGCGTGGCCTCCTCCACCTGTCCGATATAGACGCCCCGCTTCTGGACTTGCTGGCCGTTCGCATCCGTCAGGGTGCGCACCGGCATGCTTACGCCGTTCAGCGTCACGCGCGCGCCGTCCCGGATCACCTCCAGGTCCACAGTGTCGCCCGCCCGGTCCAGATAGAGCAGCGCGTCGGCATTAAAATAGATGCGGTGGCCGTCCACCCGGTACAGCCGGTCGCCGGGCAGCAGGCCGGTCTGCTGAAGGTCCTCCGCGCCGGGCATATAGCCGGTGACCACCGGGGCCACGAACCCCTCCACCTGGGAAAAGAGGGCCAGGATCAGAACCACCCCGGCCGCAAAATTGAATAAGGTCCCGGCCACCAGGATGAAAAACCGCTTCCAGGCGGGCTTGTTCCCAAAGGCCCTGGGGTCGTCGGAGTCCTCCCCCTCCCCCTCCATGGCGCAGAAGCCGCCGATGGGAAAGGCCCGGAGGGAATAGGACGTCTCCCCGCTCCGGCGGGAAAACAGCTGCGGCCCCATGCCGATGGCGAACTCATCCACACGCACCCCGCACGCCTTGGCCACGAGGAAGTGGCCGAGCTCGTGCACGGCGATGAGGATCCCAAAGACGAGAATTGCGAGCAGAATATACATGCAGGTGTCCTTTCAGAAATGGAAATATGACCGGACGAACGCGCGGGCCTCCTGATCGGCCGCGCGGATGACGTCCAGATCGGGCGCGGCGACCGACGCGATGGCATCCACCGCCGCCGCCACGCTCTCATAAATGGAATGATACCCAATTTCATGGTCCAGAAACAGGTGCACGGCGACTTCGTTGGCCGCGTTCATGACCGTCGGCGCAGTGCCGCCGGTGCGCGCGCACTGCATGGCGAGCGCAAGGCACGGCAGCGCCTCGAGATCGGGCGCGTAGAAATGCAGCCCACCGGGATAGGCCGTGAAGTCCAACCGGTCGCTGCGGCTGGGTCTGCGCTCTGGGTATGTGAGCGCGTACTGGATGGGCAGGCCCATATCCGGCACGCCGAGCTGCGCGAGAACCGAGCCGTCGGTAAACTCCACAAGCGAATGCACGATGCTCTGCCTGTGTACCAGGATCGACACCGATTCAGGCGGGACGTGAAACAGGTGCACCGCCTCAATCAGCTCCAGGCCCTTATTCATCATGGTCGCGCTGTCCACCGTGATCTTCGGACCCATATTCCAGTTCGGATGGCAAAGCGCCTCGCGCAGCTCCACTGCGCGCAGCTCCTGCCTGTCATACCCGAAAAAAGGGCCGCCGGACGCGGTCAGCAGGATTTGCCGCACAAAGGCCTCCCCGCCCTGCACGCATTGCCAGACAGCGCTGTGTTCGCTGTCAACCGGCAGGATATGAACGCCCTTTTCCGCCGCCGCGCGCATGACGATCTCTCCCGCGGCGACCAGCGTCTCTTTATTGGCGAGCGCGACGTCCTTCCCAGCCGCAATCGCGGCGAGGGTGGGACGAAGACCGGCGATTCCCACGATGGCGTTGAGCACAATATCCGCGCCTGCAAGGCCCGCAGCCTCGCATACGCCCTGCGGACCGGACAGGACTTTGACCGGCAGATCCGACACGAGCAGACGCAGTTCCTTTGCGCTCGACTCATCCGCTATCGCCGCGTATTCCGCGCCGTACCTGCGCACCGCGTCCGCCAGCGCGCGGGCGTTCTGGTACGCCGTCAGCGCAAACGGCGGATAGCCGCAGCGGGCGCACACGTCCAGCGCCTGCAAACCCACCGACCCGGTCGCCCCGAGGATGGAGACTCTCTTCATAGCTTCCCCCTGTTTTGCGTCCATTATTTAAAAAATCCCGATAAAGCTGACATAGACATACACAAACGGCGCGACGAACAGCATGCTGTCAAACCGGTCGAGCACGCCGCCATGGCCCGGCAGCAACGTCCCGTAATCCTTTACGCCGTAGTTGCGCTTGAGCAGGGACATGCAAAGGTCGCCAAACTGCGCGACAAGCCCAGCGCAGAGGCCGAGCAGGGCGATCGCCGGATAGTTGACGGACAGGCCGTATATCGTGCCGAGCAGGCCGCCGAACCCCCAGCATAGCAGCGCCGACGCGAGCACGCCGCACACGAAGCCTTCGACGGACTTTTTGGGGCTGAGGTGCGGCGCGAGCTTGTGCCGGCCGAACAGCGAACCCGTCAGGTAAGCGACGGTATCCGTACCGAAGCTCGCGAGCACGATGATTAACAGATAATACAATCCGTTATCCTGCATGCTCAGGTAACTGAGCGTGGACAAAAGCGCAGGAATCAGCAGTGAAATCAAAAAGACAAACCACAGCCGGTCCAGCCGCTTCTTCTCATAGACCCGCATCAGGGACAAAAACAGCACGGCCGCGAACAGGAACAACCCGGCGGCAGCGTAGTAATAGCAGGGAAACTCCAGGTACGGAAAGGCAATGGCGATGAGGATGGACAGCGTCCGCAGCGCACGGTAGCGGAGCAGGCCCGCCGCCCGGTACAGCTCATAGACCGCCATGGCGCCCAAAATTGCGGCCAGGCTGGCGACGACATAGGGCACCGATGAAAAAATCAGCACCACGGCGGCGACAAGCACAAGGACCACACCTGTGACAAACCGTTTCAGAAACATAGTCAAACTCCCCCAAAACGCCGGCTGCGGCGATTGTAGTCCGCAATAGCCCGGTCGAGATCCGCCGGCGTGAAGTCCGGCCACAGCACGTCGGAATACCAAAACTCCGCATATGCGCTCTGCCACAGCAGGAAATTGGACAGGCGCTGTTCGCCGCTCGGCCGTATAATCAAGTCGGGATCCGGCTGTCCGGCGGTATAGAGATACTGGGAAAACGCCTGTTCGTCAAACGTGTCCGGAACCCGACCTTTCAGCAGACAGTCCATGGCGAAGTCGCTCGCGGCGCGTACGATTTCCTGGCGGCCGCCGTAGTTGATCGCAAGATTGACCGTAATCCCCGTCATCCGCTCCGTCAGCAGCTCCGCCTGCGCCATCTTTTTAACAATATTCTCGGACAAAGCCGAAATATCACCGATGAACTTCAATTTCATATTATACTTTTCAAAGTCGACGAGGATCTCGTCGAGATACTCGTCGAACTGCTGCATGAGCGAATCCACTTCCTCTTTCGGCCGGCTCCAGTTTTCCGTTGAAAAGGCATAGAAGGTCACATATTCTACGCCGCGCGCATTGCAGTGGCGCACAATCGTGCGAAATGTCTTGCCGCCCTGCGCATGGCCGAGAAAACGGGGCAGGCCACGCTTGGTCGCCCACCTGCCGTTGCCGTCCATAATAATGCCGATGTGCCGCGGTACTTTTTCGCACTCGACCTTTTGCTTTTTTCTGAATAACCCCATATAACCCCGCCGTTTCGATAGAATTCCCTGCAACCGATTTGCCCCGCAGACGCAAAAAAACGCCTGCGGGGTCGTACTTGTGCATCTATTGCCGCTTACACTTCGGAAAGCTCTTTTTCTTTTTTCGCCGCGATGTCGTCTATCTTCTTAACGTATTTCTCCGTCAGTTCCTGCACGTCCTTCTCCATATCCTTCAGGTCGTCCTCGGTGATCTCGCCTTTCTTTTTCTGGGCCTTGAACTTTTCAATCGCATCTCTGCGGATGGACCGGATGGAGACCTTCGACTGCTCCGCCATGCTTCCGACCTGCTTGATCAGCTCCTTGCGGCGCTCCTCGGTAAGCGGCGGGAATACGAGTCGGATGACCTTGCCGTCGTTTGTGGGATTGATGCCGAGATCCGCCTGATTGATCGCCTTTTCAATCTCACGCAGGGTGGAGACGTCCCACGGCTGGATCTGCAGTACGCGCGCTTCTGTGACCGAAATGGCCGCCATCTGGTTGATGGGCGTTTCTGTCCCGTAGTAATCGACGCGCACCTTGTCGAGCAGGCCGGGATTGGCGCGGCCCGCGCGCACGACGGAATAGTTGTGCTCTAACACGCTCAGGGTCTTGTCCATTTTCTCGGTCAGCTCCGGATATGTGTCCTTCATATCTTTTCCTCCTCCACTATTGTACCAATTTTTTCGCCTTTTATTGCTTTTACGATGTTGTCAGGATCGCTGACGGCAAAGACGAGAATGGGGATTTTATTGTCCATACACAGCGAAGCTGCCGTGCTGTCCATCACGCCGAGGGCCTGATCCAGAAGATCCTTGGGACGCAGCGTATCCAGTTTCTTTGCGTTTGGATCCTTGCGCGGGTCGGCCGTGTATACGCCGTCCACGTTCGTCGCCTTCATAAATACTTCCGCCTCAATTTCCGCCGCGCGCAGCGCCGCGGCCGTGTCGGTTGAGAAAAAGGGGTTGCCGGTCCCGCAGCCAAATACGACGACGCGCCCCTTTTCCAGGTGCCGGACCGCCTTGTTGCGGATATACGGCTCTGCGATCTGACGCATCTCGATGGCCGTCTGCACCCTTGTTTCTACGCCAAGCTGCTCCAGGCCGTCGGCAAAGGCGAGCGCGTTGAGCGCCGTTGCGAGCATGCCCATGTGGTCGGCCCTCGTACGGTCCATATTCCCGCCGCTGCGACCACGCCAGAAGTTGCCGCCGCCGACGACAATCGCCACCTGCACGCCGAGGTCTACGCACTCTTTCACTTTCTGCGCCAAACGGGAGACGATATCAAAATCAATCCCGGTCTTCAGCTCCCCCGCAAGGGCTTCGCCGCTGATCTTCAGCAGCACGCGTTTGTACTTTACAGCCATAAGCTATCCTCCGTAGTATACGGTCTGGTTTTCATTATTCCTAATTTTACTATAAAGCGGGATATATTTCAATATGTT
>USJY01000125.1 GCA_900555065.1 uncultured Eubacteriales bacterium | reverse complement strand
TGCTGCCGCTGTTTTTGAAAAGGGGCGTTCGCGCCTGCACCCGGAACGGGTGGCGGCAAGGCATTTATACAATCCGGCCGTTTTTTATATTTTTTGTGCCTTTTTGTGCCGCGCATAAACGCCATCGCGCGCATTTCATTTTATTCCGCATTATTTTGCTGTTTTTACGCGTGAAAACGCGTTTTTTTGTTTACATTTCCGCCGCATTATGCTACAATAGACAAAGCAAAACAGAATGCCCGCGCCCGCGCGGCGCGGCGCCCGGCGGCATACATCACGTATGCTTTTTCCTTGCGCGGGCCTGCGGCGCCCGATCGAAAATGAATCACAGGAGGATGTAAAAGCGGAATGGAACATCAAACGGACGGGAACACCGCCGCGGGCGTAAAGCTCACGGCATCCAAAAAACTGATCCTCGGACTCCAGCACACCTTCGCCATGTTCGGCGCGACCGTGCTGGTGCCGCTGCTGACAGGGCTGGACGTTTCGACCACCCTGTTGATGGCGGGCCTCGGAACCCTGCTCTTTCATCTCATCACGAGGGGCAAGGTCCCGGCCTTCCTCGGCTCTTCCTTCGCGTTCCTCGGGGGGTACTTTTTAGTCGCGCCGGAGGCGGGAAAGGACGGGCTGACGCGCTCCGAACTGCTGCCGTACGCGTGCCTGGGCGTCGCCTGCGCGGGGCTGGTGTATCTGCTCCTCGCCGCGCTCATCAAGGCCGTCGGCATTACGAAGGTCATGCGCTTCTTCCCGCCGGTCGTCACCGGGCCGATCATCATTTCCATCGGCCTGATTCTGGCTCCGACAGCCGTCAACAACTGCAGCACGAACTGGCTGCTCGCCATCGTCGCGCTGCTCGTCATCATCGCGCTCAACATATGGGGCAGAGGGATGCTCAAGATCATCCCGATCATTCTGGGCATCGTCGTTTCCTACATCGTGGCGGTCTGTATCGGCGCGGTCGATTTTACGCCCGTCAAGGAGACCGCCGGGCAGATCGGGCAGGGGAATCTGTGGGGCAGCCTGATCGGCTTCCCGATCGTGAAGGAATCGACGATCCTCGGCGTGGATTTTTCCAACACCTCCCTGATCGTCAGCTCGATCATCGCCATCGTTCCCATCGCGCTCGCGACCATGATGGAGCATATCGGCGACATCTCGGCGATCAGCGAAACGACGAAAAAGAACTTCCTGCGCGATCCGGGCCTGCACCGCACGCTGACCGGGGACGGACTCGCGACGACCTTCTCCGCGCTGTTCGGCGGCCCGGCCAACACCACCTACGGTGAGAATACCGGCGTGCTGGTCCTCACCGGCGTACATGATCCGAAGGTCGTCCGGATCGCGGCCTGCTTCGCCGTCGCGATCAGCTTTTTCCCGATCGTCTCGGCGGTAATCAGCACCATTCCGACCGCGATCATCGGCGGCATCTCCTTCATCCTGTATGGAATGATCTCCTCGATCGGCGTCCGCAACGTCGTCGAAAACCGCGTGGACTTTACGAAGAGCCGGAACCTGATCATCGCCGCGGTGATCATCGTCACGGCGCTCGGAATCAATTTCAGCTCCAGCATGGGGGCCGACACGCTGGCGGGGCAGAGCGGCGCGCTCAGCTTCACGGTCGGAAGCGCGACAATCAGCCTTTCCGGCCTCGCCGTCGCGGCGCTCGCGGGGATCGTGCTCAACGCGGTGCTGCCGGGCAAGGATTACGTCATGAAGGACGAGCCCTCCAACACCGGCGTGGACTTCGAGCTTTAATATAGCGCCGGCAGCTCGGGCATCTTTTTGAAGTAAAAAACAGGACGGCATCGTGAACTGTACCCCATTTGTTAGACAGAATGGTATACTGAATAACCAAGAGGGGTGATTTTAATGCCAAAGGGAGTAGCAGATAAGCGATATACAGGAGAATTCAAGAAAATAGTAATCGAAACCATGCGAGCAGAAAGGTAGAGCTACCGAGAAACGGAACGGCGATTTGGGATAAAGGGTCATAGCCGAATACCGGCATGGGAAAGAATTTACCTTGAAGAAGGTCCAGAAGGACTAAATATTGAGCGGAGAGGGCGAGCCAGTGCCGCAAGTGGGACACAAAAAGGACGTGCGCCAAAAATGGAAAAACAGGTAGAGGAAGATCTCATTGCAGAGAATCAACGGCTGCGTGCAGAGGTAGCCTACCTAAAAAACTTGCAAGCCTTGGTTTTGAAAGACGAGCGACGTCAGCGCAAAAAGCGCGGGTGATTGACGAACTGAGGCAACATCATTCTTTGAACATTCTTCTTTCCATCGCTCAACTTCCTCGTGCGACTTACTACTACCATTCTAAACGGATGGAGAAGCCGGACAAATACGATAAAGCTAAAGCAGCCATCAAGGCCATTTACAACGAGAATAAAGGCCGGTATGGATACCGCCGGATTACAGCCGTACTGAAACTGCGGGGTTTTACGCTGAATCACAAGACGGTACAGCGGCTAATGAAGGAACTGGGGGTTGTCTGCCGTGTGCGGATGAAGAAATACCAGTCTTACAAAGGCGAGGCGGGCGAGGTTGCGCCCAATCTGCTGGAGCGGAGTTTTGAGGCTGAACGGCCAAACCAAAAATGGGTGACAGACGTCACAGAGTTTGGCCTGTTTGGGCATAAAGTCTACCTCTCTACCATCCTTGACCTGTACAGCAGGGACATCGTCAGCTATTCTATTTCAGACAGGCCAGTGTTATCTATGGTGGTGTCCATGATAGATCAGGCGTTTGCGCAGATACCAGATAACACAAACCTCATCCTTCACTCCGACCAAGGCTGGCAGTACCAGATAAGCAATACCAGCGGATGCTCAAGAAAAAGAATATCCGGCAAACCATGAGCCGTAAAGGCAACTGTCTGGACAATGCGGTCATTGATAACTTTTTCGGACTGCTTAAAAGTGCGTTGCTGTATTTGCAGCAATTTGAATCTATGGAACATTTTAAAGCTGAACTTATTGACGATCTGGATTATTACAACAACCATCGCATCAAGACAAAGCTTAAGGGCTTGCCGCCTGCTCTTCACAGACATCAAGCCCTCTCCGCTGCTTAATTCCATATTTTTGTCTAACTTTTGGGGGGCACTTCATTTTCGCCGCCCTTTTTTATGCGCGCAGGCGGAGATTGCTGCGATAAAAGTGAGAAAAATATGAGAAAAACATGGGAAAAAGAAGGAATTGACTTTCCGCCGATCTGTGCTAGAATGGTTTTGCCGGATACGCCGCGGAACACGGCGGAGCGCTCCGGCGCGGCTTCCGTCTCGTTTCGGGCGGCCCTTATCACATGCTTCGGAAGGGCGGTGTGTTCCACATGCCGCGGGCGGAAGAAAAATCGCCGCCGGATGCGGCAGACCCGCATGTCCGCTGCGCGGCGTCTCTGCTTTTTGTAGGGGAAGCCCTTGATTTTTTGCGGCGGATGTTGTATAGTAATATGAGATTTTTATGGGCATCGCCCGGCGGCGGTACGCCGCGATTCAAAAATACGCGAGGTGTTGGGTTATGCGCGATTACGCGTTCGAGCTGGAAGATCGGGTGGCGTTCATCCGGCGTCTGCTGCAGGAGAGCGGTGCGGCGGGCATCGTGTTCGGGAACAGCGGCGGAAAGGACAGCGCGCTGGCCGGCGCGCTCTGCAAGGCGGCCTGCGACGATACGGTCGGGCTGCTTCTGCCCTGTGAGTCCAGCCGGAATTTCGGCGAGGATCTGCGCGACGCGCTGGAGGTCGCGGAACGGTTCGGGATCGAGTGCCGCACGGTCGATCTGACGGCGCTCAAGCGCACGGCGATGGAAAGCTTCGTCGAAGCGTTCGCGCTGAACGACGCCGCGAAGGCCAATATCGCGCCCCGTCTGCGGATGTTGACGCTGTACGCCTGCGCCGCCGCGGAGCACCGCCTCGTGGCCGGAACGGGGAACCGCAGCGAGGCCTATATGGGCTATTTTACCAAGTGGGGCGACGGCGCGTCCGATTTCAACCCGATTTCCGATCTCACGGTCACGGAGATCTATGAATTCCTGCGGTATCTGGACGCGCCCGAATGCGTGATCCGCAAGGCCCCCTCCGCGGCGCTCTACGAGGGGCAGACCGACGAGCAGGAAATGGGCGTGACCTACGCGGCCATCGACCGTTATCTGGCGGGGGAGCCGGTCTCCGAGGCGGAGCGGGCGGTCATCGAGCGGTACCACCGCACAAGCGAGCATAAGCGTTCCCCCATCCGGACGTATCGGAATCAAAAAGAGCAATAGCGGTCCCTTTGCCCGCCTTCGGGGACGGGAACGATTGGAACCGCGCCGCAGGCATCGGAGAGTGGGCAGCGCATCGCTGCGTCCGGGCCTGTGAAGGAACCTCCGGGCAGGGCTGCGCGCCCTGCGGCCGGAGCATCCAGAAGGCCGCGTGCATCGGTCGGGCTGGCGCGTGTCGCATGGTGTAAACGCCGCCCGCGTTCACAAGCCAAGCTTGCCGGCGCGCGGAATGGTCCGGCGCGAAGCGGGAAAAACCACAGCGGCCGGCTTCGGAAAGCCTGCCTGCCATCGCGCGGTACGCAGTTTCGGCGGTAAGAAAGTCCAGACGGGCGCATGTCCGCGAGGGTTGGTATTGCGCCGCAAAAGTAAGAAACTTGTCTGTACGAATTCCGCTTCACCTTTTCCCGTCCGCGTCGGCTTATAACGCCGTACGGAGGGCGTTCCGTGCGTCCGGCGGGCATTGGCTGAACCCGGAGCGCAGCAACGCGTCTGCCGCGGACGGCCGGATCGTATGAAAACGCGGTCGTTTTGTCTGGCAGCACTTCCATAAACATATCGTTGCGGCGGTGGAAACGGACGGAAAACCGTGTCTTGAAGCGCGCTTCGCTGCGTCGATGGCAGTGTATATACCAAAAATGGGGGGAGAAGCATGTTTACGGAAATCGATCTGGCCGGCTGGGACCGGCGGGAGATCTACGAGCAGTTTTACGGCTGCATGTATTACATCACGGCGGAGATCGAAATTACCGCGTTCGTGGACGCGCTGCGCGCGCGGGGGATCGGTCCGGGCCGCACGGCGGCAGACGTCGGATGCGGCACCGGTATTTTCGCGCGGCAGCTTTTGGAAACGGGCTGTACGGTATACGGCGTGGAGCCGAACGGCGACATGCGCGCCGCCGCCATGCGCGCCGCCGCGGGACGGTCGGAATTCCGACCGGTGGACGGCCGGGCCGAGGCCACGACGCTGCCGG